>JAYTMW010000169.1:0-2237 GCA_043728105.1 Saprospiraceae bacterium
CAATAGGTCACGTTTGTATAAGCAAATCACTAAAAGGCATGCACGAGGGGACAAACCTACGCTTTCATTCTCATCATTGAACATCTTACATACATTTTAATTTTTGTCGTATAATACATAAAAAAATCAGCTCGAATATCGGTTTAAAATTTTACAATTTTTAAAAACGTACAATAGATTCTATTACATTTGTGACGAACGGCGTTACGGAATGCTTTTACTACGCTTTTTATAAATACAAAAACAAAAAAACTTTTATTCGAAAAACATTTTTAAAACAAACGGTTATGGCTTATCAAAATGAAGGCTCTGATTCAAGAGCTAAAAAATTATTGCCTTGGGCAATTGCAGGTATTATCGCTTTATTTGGCACAAACATCGCCACTTGGGTCAGTTTGAGTAACAAAAAAGCGGAATCAACGACATTGACGACAGAACTTAAAAAAGAAGAAGATCTCAATGTACAACTTGAGCAGCAATATAAAGATGCTGTTGCTCAATTGGAGGAAATGAAGGGTAAAAACACTGAGTTGAACTCCCTTATTGACGCTCAAAAAGAAGAGTTGACAAGACGCAAAAATCAAATTGCTGGCATGATCAGCAAGAAAGATTACAACAGTGTCAAGGCTGAAATGGCGCGTTTCAAAGCTGAAGCAGAAGGCTATGTTGCTAAAATTGCGGAACTTGAGCAAGACAAAAAAATGCTTGGTGAGCAAGTAACCGTTTTAACGACGGAGAAAACAAACCTGCAAGAAAACTTGACTAAGGAGCAAGCAGAAAAAGAGCAAGTGATTACGCAAAAAGCAGCTGTAGAAACTGAAAATGCTAAGATTCAAGCTGAAAAAGCGATTCTTGCTAAGAAAACAGAAATGGGTTCTGTTGTAAAAGTAGCGCAACTGTCTATTCAAGGCTTCAAAGTACGTGAAAGCGGAAAAGAAAAAGAACGCACACATGCTAAAAACATTGACCGCTTGAAATTCTGCTTCAAAGCAGTTGACAATCAAGTCGTTGACCCAGGCAGTGAAACGTTTTATCTCCGCATCATTGACCCAACAGGTGTCGCTATTGCAACGCAATCAAGCGGCGGTGGTGTCTTGAAACTTAAAGACGGCAAAGAAGTTCAATACACAACGACTAAACAAATCGAATTCAAAAATGAAGGCGAGGACGTTTGTGCTATTTGGGACGCTAAAGGCAACACCAATCTTTCAAAAGGCAAATACACACTCGAAGTCTATAACAAAGGCTACTTGGCAGGTACAAATGCTTTTGAATTGAAATAAGAGATCATATTGAGAAAATATTTTCAGACTTGTTCATAGGGTTAAAAGCAGTGGGTGGCGTTCAGTCATTCACTGCTTTTTTTTATGCCAACAACCGAAACGTTTTACGATGATAAGGCGTCGCACCGCATTTTAAAATCGCTGCCCGATGCTGTCTTGTCGGATAACCTTTGTTAATATCCCACGCATACTCTGGATACTGAGGGGTCAAGTTTTTCATCCAATCATCTCTATAGGTTTTGGCTAAAACCGATGCCGCTGCAATCGCTGCAAATTTTAGGTCGCCCTTGATAATGCAATTGAAAGGTATCTCTAAGTCATAAGGTTTGTAGTATTTACCATCAATAAGCAACATTTCAGGTGTTTTTCCAAGTAAATTGATAGCTCTATTCATAGCAATATACGAAGCATTGGCTATGTTATGTTCATCTATTTCGGCTTCTGTGGCGTAGGCAACGCCAAAAGCGAGGGCTTCGGCTTGAATAATATTACGCAGTTTGTTGCGATTTTTTTCCGTCATCATCTTGGAATCCGTCAATATATCGTTTTTAAAATCTTTGGGCAAAATCACGGCTGCTGCAAAAACAGGTCCAGCCAGACAGCCACGTCCCGCTTCGTCCACACCGGCTTCTAAAAGATGGACATGAAGGAAAGGCGCGGGTTTTACTTTTGGATTCACATCTTTATTTATCACTTTCTGTATTTTTTTATCAAATTTTGAAATCGGGGTTGTTGCCGAAACATATCCCAACGTTTTATTTGTTTTTTATGATGAAAGGGCAAATATAAAGACAAAAGATTTTAAGATAAAGAATTTTAGATTTTTGTAAAAGTGTTCCTTCTTAAAAAACATAAGGCTAAATGTCTAACATTTTAAATTCGTTCAATATATTTACAGCCAGAAAAATGACTGAGGGGTATGACAAAAGAAGAAATAAAACAGGCGTTAATCGG
>JAYTMW010000170.1:0-5213 GCA_043728105.1 Saprospiraceae bacterium
TAAAACGTGGATTCTTTGAGGTCAATGACGTTAAAATGTGCTTTTGTTGTCAATTTTAAATATCCTTTTATCGAGCCTACCTCATTGTGAAAACGGGCATAAAGCGTCACCTTTTGCCCCTTGTGTGGGCGTATCGGAATCACGGGGTAACGACTCACAATATTGCGTTGATAAAAAGGAAAATTGACCCCAGAAGTGTCGGCAAAAATCAATTTATTTTCGTCAAAAGCATACAACCGCACGTCGTGCATGATGGTCGCATCGAGCCACCAAAACCAATCATCGGTCAACGCTTCAGAAGCCGTAACCTCCAAACGCAACCAATAATAACTGTTGATATAACCCGTCTGCCAATAATCGGTCGGGAAGGGTTGCCATTTTTTATTAAAAGAAGAATCGTGTACCTGTTGCGGAGAAAGAGCCCCCTCAGTATCTATGTATTGTGAGATGAATCCGTTGAGCGGAAAGGATTCATTTTGGTTATTGAGTTCAATCACTGGATTCACTTCACCCCTCAGTATTGAGGCCGAAAAAACGCTTATGAGTATGATTGAGACTAAATATTTCACGGTTGGTAAGGGGATAAATTAGCTTGAATATGATTGGGCGTTTTATTGTAAAATTATTAGTGTCAAAAATAATAAATATATTTTTAAAAATTGTTTATTGATGGCTTTATTCAATTTATATTAACGTGAAAGAAGTTCTCAGTTTGTCCAATACCTACATTTCTCTGCCAAGAAAAACGTGTCATTGCGAGGAGGCACGACGAAGCAATCTGTCGCACTTTGCAGGCTGTATTTCGTCAAAATTAAAGTACAATATATATATTTAATGAAAGGTTTTAGAGATAAATTGGGCAGATTGCTTCGTCGTGCCTCCTCGCAATGACACGTTTTTCTTGGCAGAGAAATGTGGGTAATGGATAGGATTTTGGTTTATAAATAAATCAATATGGAAAACCCTAAAACTACTTTCACTATATTTCAAATCCCTCATTTCCCAGTAGTAACAAAACGAGTCAAAAGTTTTTCAATCCGATTCCAACGAGCTGTTTCGGATTTTGGTTGTAAGATAGTTTTGATGATTTGTCTTTGATTGGCGGCTGAATATTTTTCAAAAACCACTTTGGCTTCGGGTACAGCATCGAGGGCTTCTTGAAAAAAATCAGGCATTTCATATTGCGGCGGATTGGGGTCAAGCTCCATTTCTACTTGCACAAAATCGCCCACGACCACACCCAAAGCCTTACAAATTTTATTACCAACAACCAAATATTGAAACCCCTCAGCCTTTGGCATCAAGGTATTTTGGTAGGGAATCTGATTGATAAAGCCATGCACTTTGGCGTAGTATTTCACACCAAAAGCCTCCTCCGTATCGAAAGGAATATCTACATACGTAAAGTGGGATTTATGGATTTGGGCTTCAAAAATTTGCTTCATTTTTGATATTGTAGCGGCGAATGTAGCGGCGAATTCATTCGCCGATTGCTTTAATTTTACATAAATCGGCGAATAAATTCGCCGTTACAGCACGTTATTCTAAAAGTTTTGCACCCTCTCCAACGGTATCATAAATCACTCTACCATTTTCACAATACTGTGCTAACTCATTGGTTATCAATATCTTAACATCGTTTTCAACAGCATGTGGATAAAGTACATGAAGGTTTGGCCCAGCATCCAGACTGAAATAAACGGGTATTTTTGTGGCTTCACGATACCCCCTCAGTATTTCAATCATTTTCAGCGTGTTGGGTTTCAAAAGCGTGAATGACGGCGAGCTTGTCATCATCAAAGCGTGGAGCGTGAGGGCTTCATCTTCCATGATTTGCCCCACGGTGTTCACGTCCCCATTTTGCAAAGCGGGTAGCAATGCCTTCATGCGCTCACGGGCTTGTGCGTAGCGTGGCGTGGCAAACGGGTTGCCCTCCATTAAGCCGTGACCCATGCGGCTGGATACTGGTTTTTCTTCTACGCTTGCAATCAAAATGGCGTTGTGGTAGGTCTTGAAAACTTCATGCGCTTCAAAAGCAACGGCATAGTCATTGGTCGAACCTTTAACTTGTTTCATTTTTCCCCAAACCGCCAAAGTCGGATAAACCGACCGACACGCACTGCCCGAAGCCAAACGAGCGATGTAGGATACTTTTTTCAGAAAAGAGACTGACCCCTCAGTATTTCCACCAAACAAACGATTTTCCAAAGAGCAAAGGCACAACGCCAATGCACTCATGCTTGAAGCCGAGGAGGCAATCCCTGCCGAGTGCGGAAAGGAGTTTGAGGAGTCAATACGCATTTCGATTTGGGTCAAAAAAGGAAAAATATCTAAGACACTTTCCATGAAAGCGACCATTTTTTGTCTAAATTTTTCATTTTTAGACGGGTCTTCAAAATGAAAATCTAAGGTGATTTTGTTATCAAATTTAGCCTTCACCTTATATGCAAGCGACATCGTAGTTGCCGCATCATTGAGCGTGAAACTGATATTCGGATTGCGTGGCAACTGTCGACCATGCTTGCCCCAATATTTTACAATGGCAATATTTGAGGGGCTGCGCCAAGTGATTTTTCCGTTGCGGGCATCCGTGGGTGTGAGTTGTAGGTTTGGATTTTCTAATTTCATTAAATTAATGATGAATCTACCTTTGTCGGCAGACAGGTTATAAATGATGAATGATGAATCAAAGCATTGAAACAAAAACCCAAAAGTAAAACGTTAGTTTTGATTTTCAACAAATAAAAAAAGCACCCCTCAGTATTGGAGTGCTTCTTTTATGCAAAAGCATAATAAAGGCTAATGCTTAACGTCCATTAACTATGTAATACGACATATCATATTTATCTAAAATGGAATCGAGTAAAGGGTCTTTGCCTCGCTCATAACCTTCTTTGAGATGATAGTCATAAATTTTGCCAAATTCATTCCACGTGAAGGCAGAAAAACCACCTTTTACGTCTTTTACCAAATCATAAAAAGGCATGTGTAACTCACGTTCTATCATTTTTATCAACAAATAACCTTGTGTGCGGGTCAAATTTTTCAATTGACCACGGAATTTGCCATCTAATTTGTCTTCTAATTCTGCAATAACTTTTTTGCGATCTTTTTTCGTCGCATCACGAGTAGCCGCTTCGAGTTGGCGATATGTGTTGACCGCTTCCACGGCATAATTGATGACAGAAGGCGCATAGCGTTGGTATTTTTCATACCGCTTATATTCCTCCGTGTTGGCAAAAGTTTTTGGTGCGCTGATTTCAATTTCTCTCAATTGGCAATAAAGCATCGTATCGGTGCCTGTCACTAAGGCTGCCATGAGTACCGTACCATCGGGTTTTACAACCACATAACCCGGTGCCGCATCTTGTGCTTTCGCTGCGAAAATGACGAGTAGGTTAAGAGAAAAAAGAAGATTCAAAATTTTATGTTTCATATTATGTTAATTTTCAGTCAAAAAAGCTCTAAATTCATTCAAAATACTGAGGGGGTAATGACCGAACTATTAAAAAACTGTACTATTAAAAAAAATTATAAAATCGGGTGAATACGTTTCTTTATAAAAGGATAGATGCCTTTTTGTCCTTAAATGGTGCAACGTTTAAAAACATTAACAACTTAGAGACGATAAAGATTCAGAATAGAAACGCTTGGGAGGCTTAAATATTTGTTAAACTCATTTTTATAATTGCTAAAAACTTGCCACATTCGCTTAGTTTTTCAAAAAAAAGAAATATTTAACGTTTGAAAAATACCTTTTTTAGGTGATATGGTTTCCCATGCAAGTATTGTTCCTTTATCACTTAATTTTCTTTAAAATAAAAAAGATAGTATGAAAGCGATGATTTTTGCTGCAGGGCTTGGCACTCGATTACGTCCCCTCACCAACGACCGACCAAAGGCTCTTGTGGAGGTCAAAGGTACGGCACTCTTGGAAATTACCATAAAGAAACTCATTCATTTTGGTGTAACCGATATTATCATAAATATACACCACTTTCCTGAGAAAATCCAAGATTTTCTACGGAAGAATGATAATTTCGGCATACGCATCGTTACGTCACACGAAGAGGAAAACCCTTTGGAAACAGGTGGTGGTCTGAAAAAAGCCGCTTGGTTTTTTGATGACGACAAACCTTTTTTTATTTGCAATGCTGACATTTTGAGTAATATTAACTTGAAAAAAATGTATGAAGCACACATAGCAAGCGAAGCCGTGGCAACATATGCCATCCAAATGCGTGACACGAGTCGTTATATGTTGCACAATACTGAGGGGGTGATGTGCGGTTGGATGAACACAAAAACCAAGATTGTGCGCATGGGTCGGCAAGCTGAAAATTTGGGCATGTTTTCGTTCAGTTGTTTCCACGTTATCAATCCTGCAATTTTTAAAACCACACCTGCCGAAGAATTTTTTACAATTATCGAGTGGTATTTGAATATCTGTAACCAACACAAAGTCATGGGCTATCGTCACGACGAAGATCTTTGGTGCGACATTGGCAGCCCTCAAACTTTGGCGGAGGCAGAAAATATCATAGATGCACTAACAATATAAATATGTAATTTTTTTATACTAAGTAAAGACCCTTTCTCGTCAAGATTTAGGGTTTTTATTTTTGCACAAATGTTTATAACATTAATTACACGTGCGTAGAAACAGCTTCCAAATTCTTGATGTTCCACATCATAAGTCATTCAAAACCAATCAGTTTGGTATGTTTTTTTAAAAATTAATTTAATAAAAAAAATAATATATAAGCTGTGGAACAGTGGCTTTATATTTTGTTTTTTCACATCTTTCTATTTACATTTCATTGTGAAAAAACTACCCTAAAAAAAGTATTAAACTTTTTTAAATACCTTCAATAAATGCTTGAAAATCAATAAAATAGCTAATTTGGTGGCACTTTTGGGTGTTTTACGCATAAAATTGACAAAATGCAGCAAAAAAATAAATTGAAAAAAAAAGTAAAAAAAGTCTTCGTGTTGTGGAAAAAAAACCTCACCTTTGTAGCCCAAGGAATGACCGTCGAAATGGGGTAAAATGGGTCAGAAGGATAAAAAAACAGAATACACAATTTCTACGCAACTATGACAATACATTGAGGAAATCTACACCCACTTACACGCACACCAGTAACCATAAAATCGACAATTTTTAACGGCTGCAAAGCCCCCTAATTTTAAGCTAATGATTAGAGATTACT
>JAYTMW010000171.1:0-3128 GCA_043728105.1 Saprospiraceae bacterium
GGATTTTCGCTTAGGTACGGACGATTATGGTTTGGGGCAAAATCAATATGGCATAGGGCTTTCTTTCAATACTTTCAAACAAATAAAGCGGTTAAAAGAGTATCAACAAGTGCAAACGAGCGTAATTGAAGCACAAAATAATCTGTATCTGCAACAGTCTTTGATGGATAGATATGAGTGCCTTTACGGTATGTTTTTTCACAAACAACTCATCAAACAATATAGTGAATTAGATACGTTGCTCAACAAGAAAAATGCCGTTTTGAAGGAGCAAATACTGAGGGGTCTCGATGTGCGCATAAAAGATGTGGTTGAAAACGAAACCGACCGTTATGCTACCCAAAAAGTCTTAAAAACCTACGAGCGAGAATGGCAGGACAAGTATCAAAAACTATTGCTTTTGACAAAACAAAGAGACTTAGATATTGATTTTAAACGTTTTATAGATTACAAAATCATAGAATCCGTAGTGGTCGCCCTACCCTCTTTTGCGGATGCGCATACGCCCGAAATACAACTTAGGCAAAATCAAACGGCTTTGAGTAAAGCGGAATTGGGGATAGAAAAGGCCGATAATTTCAAGATTTTCAACGGTTTTCAATTCGGATTAGAGAAAAAACCTAAAGATGATTTGTTCCAAAATCCTTTCTTTCGCCTCAACTTGAGCGTGCCGCTCATAGGCAATATGCGCTTCAAACAGAATGAATTATTGCTACAAATTAAAGATTATGAAAACCGTTCTCAACTCTTAAAAACAAGTCTTCAACAACATGCGAAAACGGAAGTGATGGACTTGAAGAAGTTGATTGAAGAGCATAAATCTATGATAAATCAACAAGAGAAAAGTTTGATAAATACCCTTTTAGCCAACAAAAAAATCTCGGCCGAAATGACCGCTTCCGATTTATTGGATTTAAAAATTATCCAAAGAAAAGGGCAAATTGACATCACAAAATCCGCTTCTTCGCTCACGCAAGATTACATTTCGCTACTCAACCAAACGGGTGTGCTTGTTAATCCGCCTATGAAAAATTATTTGAGCCAAGATTTGGAGCATTTGTGAGACTTGTTAATAAGCGGGTGATTTTGAATTTAACCTGCATGCGAAAGGCAGGTTAAATTCAAAATCACTCGCTTACTATATCAAATCAACGTCCAAAATCATCTTGCACCCGCACAATATCGTCTTCATCGGAAGGGTTTTTAGGGTCGGTATGTTGCCAAATTTCGGCGATGATACCCCACTCATCCAAGCCAATCAAACGGTGTCTTTCGCCTTGACGAAGGTTGATAATCGTACCCAAATCGAGCGTTTTTACCCCTGTTTCTTCATCCGTATCACTCACGACCACGCCCGCCGTGCCACCAATTACTTTCCAAATTTCGGCTCGTCTGAAATGATATTGCCACGAAAGCCTTTTGTTGGGCGCAACCAAAAGAATTTTTGGGCTTAATTTTTCATATCCTGCAAAATCCGCAAGCGACAAATGCGGAAAATAAGTCTCAATAAAACGAGGTGCTTCCGACTCCGTGATGACAAAAAAGCCACCCCACGGGCGTGTTCTATCCTGTTTTGCAATGCTAAATCCCGCTTTTTTTACTTGCTTTTCAATGCGATTGAATACTTTTTGGCTTTCCGCCTCTGTCAAATCTGCCATGGTTTGTGATTATGATTAAGAAATAATTGGGCGAAATTAGGAGGTTTTTAAAAGTTATGACGTATTTGTGTTTGATTTTTTATCAAAAAATATACCCCCTCAGTATTTTTGGGATTTTCTTATTAAAAAATCACCATAAAAAGCGTAGAATTGAGGGTTCAAAAATGAAAGAATGTGCTGTCCACTTTTTCCATACCTGTCTGCCGACAAAGGCAGGTTGGATATTTTTTTTTTAAGAAAAACGAAGAGGTAATTTCCCCCGTGCTTCGGTTTAGCATATCTTTTAAGTGGAAAGTTTTAAGGTTTTGTTCGTTGGTTTGATGTTGTATAATAAGTTTAATCAAACTGTATTACATAAGCCTTAACAAACGCTCGACCAACGCACACAACCCCAAAACCTTCCACATAAAAGATATGCCAAACCAAAGCACGGAGGAAATTACCTCTTCGTTTTTCTTAAAAAAAAATATCTAACACGGAAAAATAATTGTTCCGATGTTAGATTTGTGGGTAAACCAAAAGCAAAGTCACTATAACATTATATCAACCTTTTACCAATGGATTTGAATTTAAAGAATAAAATTTTCTTGATAACGGGCGGCGCAAGAGGCATCGGTTTTGGCATTGCTCAAACCTTGGCTAATGAAGGCGCAATAGTTGAAATCATTGGTCGAGATGATTCAGATATCGAAAAAGCGGTCAAAATACTGAGGGGCCTCGGCACAACAGCAAATCACGTTGTGGCTGAATTAACCGACCCCGAAGCCTGTAAATTAGCCGTCGAAACCATACTCAAAAGACATGATGGCATGTTGCATGGCGTGATTAATAATGCAGGTGAAAACGATGGCGTGGGCTTAGAAAGTGGCAATTATGAGGGTTTTATGTTGTCTTTACATAAAAATTTGATTCATTATTATCTCGTTACGCAACACGCTTTGCCCGCTTTGAAACGCACAAAAGGCAGCATTGTGAACATCAGTTCCAAGACGGCTGAAACGGGGCAGGGCAATACCTCCGCTTACGCCGCAAGCAATGGTGGGCGCAATGCCCTCACACGAGAATGGGCGGTGGAGTTGTTGAAATATGGCATCCGAGTCAATGCCGTTGTCGTGGCAGAATGTTGGACTCCTTTGTACGAAAATTGGATAAAAACAGTACCCAATCCTGATGACACTTTGGCTAAGATAAAGGCTCGTATCCCATTGGAAAACCGCATGACTACGCCACTTGAAATTGGCAATACCGTGGCGTTTTTATTGTCGGATGTTTCGAGCCATACGACGGGGCAATTGATTCACGTGGACGGTGGTTATGTGCATTTGGATAGAGCCCTGTAGCTTACGGATTTATCCGATCTGTGCGATTAAAAACATTTATCATCTTGAAACCACCGATTTCAATCGGTGGGTAGGGAATTACCACTAATGCCATCTATCTTCTTTTCAAAAACATCACATCTATACACAC
>JAYTMW010000172.1:0-3086 GCA_043728105.1 Saprospiraceae bacterium
TACGCTTTTGGCGGCACGTCTCAAAAAAATGTGGCGGCAGAAGGATTTTTCCGTAATGCTATTCCAACGGATGCAAACTCAAACGTGGCTATTTATCCAAATGGTTATGACCCTGACCTTCCTGGCGTATCGAAAGATTATTCGGGTGTTTTGGGTGTGAGCCGTAAGTTGGAAGACGGTTGGAACATGGATATTTCAACGGGTTTTGGGCAGAACACCCTTGACCTTGATGCCAATAATACCACCAACCCATCATTGGGCGCAGCTTCACCGACAACCTTTTACGTTGGCAGAAGTGCTTTCGGACAAAGCACAACTGAGGCGAATTTTTCTAAAAGTATGAATATTAAAGGTCTCAAATCGTTCAACTTAGCTTTGGGCGCACAATATAGAATTGACTTTTTCAAACTCACACAAGGCTCTTTGGAGTCTTATCAAGAAGGCCCCATAACCAAAGCATCGGGTTCAAGTGGTCGCCCAGGCATTGCGCCTTCCGACCAAATGGACGTGTCACGCTCCAACGTAGGTCTATATGCGGACGTTGAAACGGACATAACGGACAAATTTTTGGTAACAACCGCTTTGCGTTTTGAGAAATACACGGATTTTGAGAGCAATATCTCTGGAAAATTAGCGGCTCGTTATAAAATTACGGACAATTTTTCGTTGCGGGCTTCTCTCAATAAAGGCTTCCGTGCGCCGTCTTTACAACAGATTTTTAACTCAACCACCACCTCAACCGTTCAAGCGGGTGCGATTCGTCAAACTAAGCAATTGCCGAGCAACGACCCACGCCTTGCAGCGTTGGGCGTAGAAGCTCCAAAAGCAGAAAATTCTTTGAACTACAACTTAGGTGTGACGGCAAAAGCGGGCGAAAAACTCCTGTTTACGCTCGATGCGTATCAGATTGATGTTACCGACCGTATCATCATCTCTGAAGCCTTCACCACAGCGGCAGTACCAGCCGTGAAAACAGCGTTTACGGGTACTTCGATTCAAGAAGTATCTTTTTTTACGAATCAGTTGAATACAAAAACAACGGGTATTGATTTCGTGACGACTTTCAAACACAGTTTCAACGAAGACAGTCGCTTCACCGCTACCCTATCGTTGACGGCCAACAAAACAGAAATCACGGGCGTAAAAGCAACACCCAGTTTGTTGACGGCAGGTGCTGCCAAACCAGAAGCTATTTTGGTCATTGACACCATCAGCCGTAGCTTGATTGAGACCTCACAGCCTCGTCAAAAAGTGCTTTTGTCTTTGGGTTATCAGTGGAAAAAACTAAACGTAACGCTTCGTGCCAACCATTTTGGGGAGGTTACAGCGTGGGAAAAACCAACTGGCGGCTTCCACCGCAATCAAACCTTTGGCGCAAAGACCATTTTTGATGCCGTAGTCACGTATAATGTGATAAAAGAATTGGCTATTTCAGTAGGTGCAAACAACTTTACGGACATCTATCCCGATAAAGTTTTGAGCAACTATGCGTCCTATTTTTCGGGTCAAACGCCTTATACTCGTAACGCCAATCAGTTTGGTTTTAATGGTGCATTTTATTACGTGAACGCAACGTTTAATTTCTAAAAATGTAGTGGCAATGTAGCGGCGGTTTTAACCGCCGAAGGATTTTTTGTCATTCAGAAAGAATCTCTTTTTTGCTAAAAAGTAATGAGTAAAAAAGAGATTCTTTCTGAATGACAAAAACTACATTGTGTTCAGACACCCATAAGTGTCATTTTTTTTTAGGAAAATAAGAAAGAGGTACAGCTTAGAAGTAATGAGTACGGAGTGCCGTATAGGAGTAATGCGTAGTGCGTAATGCGCAATACACTACGCAATACGCAATACACACTACGCAATACGCATATAATTATGACCATCATTTTACTCTTATTACTCGGTTGTTTCGGCGGCTTTTTATTCGGCATGGTCGGCATTGGCGGCAACGTTTTATACATTCCCGTTTTCAGTGTTTTACTAACCCAAATGGGATTTCACGACGAAGAATTGAGCCGTGCCATCATCGCCAATGCACTGTTCATTTTGGTCTTCACGGGCAGTGCTGTTAGTTGGAAACAATTTAAAGTAGGCAACTTTTTTTTGAGAGAAATACTACTCACCGCCTCCACGGGCGCATCCACCGCATTCGTCATTTGTTTGCTCATCAAATCGGGTAATTGGTACGATAAAAAAACGTTTGATTTAGTCTTTACGGGCTTATTAATCGTCACATTATTGCGTTTATTTTTAAGTCAAAACAAAGAAAAAGAGACAGTATCAAAAGACGCAATAAGCCCCAATCTTGCCAAAGGGGGCCCCTCAGTATTTCCACCTATTTTTGACAAAAAATACCCCTATTTCATCGTCGGCACCATCACGGGAGCATTGACGGCATTTTCAGGTTTGGGCGGCAGCATTGTGATGATACCTTTGTTTACTGAATTTGTTGGTTTATCCATGAAAAAAGCCCATTCTATCTCCGTTGGGGTCGTACCTTTGATGGCTCTAACTATTTCCACTTTTTATTTTTTTGGTAAGCCAAATGTTGTTTCTTTGTCCGCCAGTCCGTTCGGATATTTGAACTTAGGCATGGTTGCGCCCGTCATTATTGGCTCCATGATTACAGCACCTTTTGGCGTTCAAGCGGCGCATAAAGTGAAGCCGAAAACGCAAAAATTGGTATTCGCAACCATCGTTGGCGTAGTGTTATTTAAAATGCTTTTTAATTTTCAAAAATTTACCACATAGTCCACAATAGAAGGTTTAACATAGAAAACATAGTAATTGGTGTCGAAAATACTATGTTTTCTATGTTAAACCTTCTATTGTGGACTATGTGGTAAATAATTACTTTAATCTGATTACAAAATGAAAAAACTCTTTACAAATCTTACCTTTTGGGTCTTAACGGCTATCGTTAGCGGCATTTTGTTGGGGCATTACGCACCCGAAATTGCCCTAAAACAAATCTTAAACGATGATTTGAAAGCCTCTTTTTTGGGTCAAGAACTCAAATTAGGCAAAACCATCAGCGAGTTTTTGAGTGGCTTGTTCATCTCCACGGTCAAATTATTCATCAATCC
>JAYTMW010000173.1:0-1689 GCA_043728105.1 Saprospiraceae bacterium
TGCCAAAGTATTTTTTAATTCACGGTTTTGTCAAAACAAAAAAGCATATTTATTTCATTTATTTCTAAATTATTAGTTTTCAGTCGTTTATAAATTACGAATATTTTATACTCATTTCTTCGACTTTTATCTCGTCAATTGACGTGTTTTTGAGAATGATTAAGATTTAGAGTAGAATCAAAAAATCTAAAGGAAAAGTATTTTCGCAAAGCATGATTTATAACAAATTTCTACCAAAAAACGCCCAACTTCCTCCAACTTTCATCATCTTTGCACCCCCTCAGTATTTTTGAGGTTTTAAAGAAAAAATTACACATTCTTTAGCGCAGTCGTAGTTCCTGCGTGTAAAAAATTAAAACAGACTCATCAATGGTATATCTCACGAGGGTAGAACGGTTCAATGCGGCGCACAAACTTTGGGTTAAAAGTTGGAGCGCAGAAAAAAATGTCGCCGTTTTTGGAAAATGCGCCAATAAGAATTGGCATGGTCACAACTATTATCTGCACGTAACTATTAAGGGAAAACCCGACCCTTTTACGGGCTTCGTCATGGATGCCAAAAAGCTCGGGCAAATCGTAAAAGACCGTGTAACCGAAAAACTTGACCACTCTAATCTGAACTTAGACGTGGATTTTATACCCGAAGGCACACAGCCTACCACCGAAAATATGGTGATGCTGATATGGCAACAACTGGAAAATCAGCTCGACGAAGGCGTGAAACTGCATTGTGTCAAACTTTATGAAACCGAAACCATTTACGCCGAATACTACGGCGAATGATTAGGCGGCAGCCACCAGCCTTACGTTTACTCATAAACCGTTCATTTTCAATGGGTTATACATAGTCTAAACAATTTGTTCTCATTCGTTGTTAAGTAGGTTCATTTTCATTTAACAAACACATATCGATGGAAGTAAAAAATTATAATGAGGTATTAACACTCGAATTGGCATCACTTTACAGAGAGACCATCGAAAAATTGGGCGAAGATATTAACCGTGAAGGCATCGTGAAAACGCCTGAACGGGTCGCCAAGGCGATGCAGTTCCTCACAAGCGGTTACACAATGGATGCGGCTGCAATACTGAGGGGTGCCATGTTCAAAGAGGATTATAATAACATGGTTATAGTGAAAGACATTGAATTGTATTCGATGTGCGAACACCACATGTTGCCGTTTTTTGGCAAGGCGCATATTGCTTATATCCCGAATGGTTACATCGTTGGTTTGAGCAAAATCCCTCGTATAGTGGACGTTTTTGCTCGTCGTATGCAAGTGCAAGAACGTTTGACCGACCAAATTTTGGATTGCATTCAAGACACGTTAAAGCCTTTGGGCGTGGCGGTGGTCATCGAAGCGAGCCACATGTGTATGATGATGCGGGGCGTACAGAAGCAAAATTCCGTTACCACAACATCAGCATTTAAAGGGGCTTTTGAGAAGCAAGAAACCCGCACCGAGTTCTTGAAATTGATTAGTTCTAATTTGAGATAAAGATTTTTTTTAAACACGTAGGTACATAGAACACATAGTATTATATATAAACCGTTAATAATCAATGCTTTATATAACTTCTTTGTGTCCTATCAGCAATTCCGTATATGGAAAAAATAGAACCACAGATGATACTGATTAAACTGATTTTCAGTGATTTCTTTTGATTTAAACATGATTTTTTAGTTAA
>JAYTMW010000174.1:0-11244 GCA_043728105.1 Saprospiraceae bacterium
GATTGAGCCTTTTCCATTTTTTACATCACGGACAACACCTTGAAATTCAGCCACCATATCATCGGCTCTAACCGTGGCATTTCGGATATTTTTCAAAGAAGCTATCATGTTATCTGGAATCGCTTTGTCATTCAAGAGTGCCCACAAGGCGGTACTGTTGTTGAGGCGTTGAACCGTGCTTTTCAACTCTTCGGTAATGAGCGCAACATTGTCATTGGTTTTACTCAAAACCAACATCATTTCATCGGTGTTAAGGGCTTGTGATACACTCAACAAATCACCGTCTTTGACCAAATCACTCCGATTTTTGCCTTGTGTAATGTTGAGTAATTTATTGCCCACCAAACCATCTGTCCCAATATCCACGTGATCATTTTTGTGGATGAAATTTTTCATTTTTTCATCAATCATCATTTCTACTTCAATCAACGTGTCGTTCAAGAGATCTATCTTTTTGATGGTTCCAACTTGGATGCCCACGTACCGAATGTTGTTGCCAATCATCAAGCCGCTCACGTTTTTAAATTGCGCTCTTAGCGTAAAATTTTTACGAAAAAGACTACTGCCTTTGCCAACCTTATATAAGGCAAAACTAATTGCCACTAATCCAATTAAGACGAAAAAGCCTAATTTTACGTTGTCTATTTTGCGATTTGCCATTATTCAAAAAATTGTTTTACTTTGATGTCACTACTTTTTTTTAATTCATCATACGTGCCTTCCGCATAGCAACAGCCGTCAATCAATACCACAACTCTATGCGCTGTCAATCGAATGCAGTTCATATCGTGTGAGATGATTATGGCTGAAGTGTTGTATTTTTCACCTATTTCTACAATTAAATGACTGATTTCTCTGCCTGTTATGGGGTCGAGACCCGTGGTGGGTTCATCGTAAAGCATGAGTTCGGGGTTCAAAATCAAGGTGCGAGCGAGGGCAATTCTCTTTTGCATACCACCCGAAAGTTCTATGGGCATCAAGTCAATGGTGTTTGCCAAACCCACGTTGGTCAACACTTCCAAAACCTTTTTTTCTGTTTCTTCATTTGATAGTTCGATGCCGTGTCTGCGTAAAGGAAATTCAAGATTTTCACGCACCGTCATGGAGTCATACAGCGCATTACTTTGGAACAGAAAACCCATTTTCACCCGCATCGCATCCAATTGTTCATAATTCATTTGGGTTATGTCTTCATTAAAAACGCACAACGATCCCTTATCAGGACGTAATAAACCAATCACGCATTTAATAAAAACGGACTTCCCCGAACCTGATTTGCCCAAAATGGCCACATTTTCACCTTTTTTTAGAGTGAAATTGAAATCAATTAAAACATCTTTTTTGCCAAAAGATTTGTTCAGATTTTCGACATGAATGACTCCTTCGGGTGCGCATTTGTCAAGCTCTTCTGTCTTATCATCGTTTGTGATAATCTTAATTTCTTCATCCATTATGTAGGGTTCACTTTGCGCCATGTTGCTATATTGAGTATATTTAGCTATCAGCTTTCAGCAATGAGTTTTCAGCCACAAATCACAAATTTTTAAAGAATTTGACGTGGAAAAAGCTGATTTCTGATTGCTCAATGCTGATAGCTAAGGTTAACCTAAATCAAATAAATTGGTTATTTGTACCGCTATCAAGTCAATAAAAAATATCAAAATAGAGCCGACCACGACGGCAGAATTTGCCGACCGACCGACTCCCTCAGTACCTTTGCTACTATTAAACCCTTTGTAGCATCCGACAATGCCGACCGCAAAACCAAAGAAAAATGTTTTGACAATGGCGGGCACTAAATCACCCAAAATCAAAGCGTCGTTTACTTTTTGAAAAAATAAATTAAAGCTTGTCACGCTATCTATGTTCACACCTAAGTAAGCACCATAAAGGGAAATAAAATCACTCAAAATGACGAGTATTGGCAACATCAAAGTCGTTGCAAGCACTCTTGTGACCACCAAATAATTGAAGGGATTTGTGCCTGATACTTCCATGGCATCAATTTGTTCGGTCACTTTCATACTGCCTAATTCTGCGCCCATGCTACTGCCAATTTTACCCGCAAAAATGAGCGCAGTTAATATGGGCCCAATTTCACGAACAATGGCAACGCTTATCATATCGGGTAATTTGCTTTCTGCGCCATAATGAATCAAAGAAGGACGCAACTGCATCGTGAGTACCAATCCCATGATAAAACCCGTGAGGCTCACCAATGGAAACGAGTTGTAACCCACAACAAAACACTGTCGAATAAACTCTTTCACCTCATAACGAGGCTTATAGGCTTCTTTAAAAAAGCGTAAGCTGAAACGAAATATATCACCCGTTTCGTTAAAAATGTCTTTCAAAGCGAGCCATTGATTCATATTTGGTGATTGGTGATTGGTGATTTGTTAATTGTAACTCATTGATTTTCAGCTATTTACAATTATGTTTACTGATAAAATTGCAAAAAGAGGCCACTCAGTATTCGGGCTATTTTTTACTTAAAAATAGATAAAATAAGAATTATCCATGCCACCACTCCGAGCGATGGCATGGACATTATGCACTTAAAAATCAATGTTAATGGAAAGTGGCAGGCTAATAAATCCTGAAACCAATGGTAGCTTGAACCCAAGCGTTTTTGTAACGGGGGGTTGTTTTAGTGCCGTCGCCATTGTTGTTTTGAAAGTCCCAACCCGCTCTTGCACTGAGAACGAAATTTTGAATATTTACGTCAAAACCGCCCGCTGCGCTCAATGTATTTTTACGAAGATTGTCATTGTTGAACTCTTTATTTTGTTCAGTATTCAATATACTGTTTTCAAACTCATCTGTTTGTTTCAAAAGATAGGAATATTGAGGGCCTATCAAAATGGTCAAAGCAGGAAGCGGTTTGATTGCCAAAAACAAAGGCACATCAATGTAACTGGTGGTACGGGTGAGCGTGTAAGGACTACCCAAAACTTTGCCTGTTGCTTTAAATCCTTTTTGAGAAAACAATACTTCGGGTTGAACACCCAATAATTCTCCAAGCGGAATACCGAGGAAAATACCCGTTGCATAGCCAAATTT
Organism: Saprospiraceae bacterium; assembly: GCA_043728105.1. Classification (GTDB taxonomy): domain Bacteria; phylum Bacteroidota; class Bacteroidia; order Chitinophagales; family Saprospiraceae; genus JAAFJT01. The sequence goes on from JAYTMW010000174.1 coordinate 3,064, forward strand.
ACCGTCTGCATTAAACGTCTCGCCTTGCGAATCATATACGTTTGAGTAATTTGCGCCGCCTTTTACGCCAAACTGAATACCACTGTTTTGTGCGTAGCCACTCAAAACAATTGCCATTGATGTTGCCATCATTAAGATTGTTTTTTTCATCTTCTGTGTGATTTTAATTATGAAATTATTTTAATAGTGCAAAGGTGAGATGTTCTCATTGGCGAACCGTTACATAACTTTTTTAATATGTTACATCATTCACACATTGTAATTACTTTCGTCTAAAAGGCGGCATGATGTGAGGCATATTTCTTGAAAATTCTTCAAAATTAATGGTGAATCTAACCAACGGTGGCGATGTGTCACCTAACAGAAAACCCCAAGGTTTTAAGGATTCGATGCGGTCAAAAATGAGTTTGATGATAGCTGTGAGTGGTATGGACAAAAACATGCCTGGCACACCCCACAAAGCACCACCCAAAATGACGGCAATGAGACAGATTAAAGCGTTGATTTTTACTTTTGAACCTATTATTTTTGGCACGATGTAATTATTATCTATCAATTGAATGAGTGTGTAAAGACCAAAAACGTAAATGGCATAAATGGGGGATTTGGTAACGAAGGCGATAAGCATAAATAAAAATATCGTGATGATGCCACCGATGTATGGAATGACATTTAGAAGTGCGCCAATGATACCAAATAAAATGGCATAATCAATCCCTAAAATCATCAAACAAAGGGAATTTAAGGCAGCAACAATGGCAAATTCGGTGAAAAGTCCTACGAGATAACTTTGAACAATGCTCTTTGTTTCGGTCAATATTTCCCCTACCCTATCGTCTTTGTCTCCATCAAAAAGCTGACGAATAAACTCAATCAAGTGTGTTTGATAGAGTAATATCATGAAAATATAAACGGGTATTAGAAAAGCAATGGACAACACGCCACTCACGGTGGTAAGCGTCACGCCTATTGCCGAAAAACTATTGTTCATAAAATCTGATCTGGTATCCGCTATCCATGCGTTTATTTTTGATACGCTTACGTTAAAATAACTCGAAAACCACACAATAGTCTGATTGGATAGTTTTTCAAATTTAAGAATAAGCTGTGGATAAGCATTACTCAATAAACTTGCTTGTGCCGATAGCAAACCGATTAGTCCACTCATCAGCAAGATGGCGACTAACAATACACTTCCAATGGCTAATGCGTGATTTACTTTTTTCTTTACCAAAAAGTCAACGGCAGGGCTAATGGAAACGGCAAAAATGGTGGCGTAAATAATTGGCAAGATAATACCTTGTAAAACATATAAAATGCTGATAAAAACATACAATCCGATTAAAAGAAGGGATGTTTTAGCATAGAAAGGGAGATTTGTTGATTTATCCATTTATGTAATTTTATCTTCTTTGGTAATTGGTTCATCTTCTGAAATTCGAGTAAAAATATAAGACCCAATGAGACCCACCACAAGCCCCTCGGCAAGTATAACAATGGTGGCAGTAAAGGGATTGAGATACGCCCCTACTTGCGAATTTTGAGAAATAGCATTCATTAATGTAGGGTTTAGTGCTAAAAAAATAATCATAAAAAAGGCAAATCCCCCTACCCCAATGGCAGAAGTTCTCATGCCTTGCACCACGCCTAACATGTAGCTTCGGGTGTTTTCAGGGTCGCTTGCGTAATAGGCACGAATGGATCTATAGATAAAAAACAGTTGAATGACAACGTTAAACAACTGTAATTCGGTGCGATAACCCAAGCCAAAGGTGTATAGAAGCAAGAAGTATGCGATGAATGAGACCAGCATCCAAAGACCTATTTTAACTGAAATATGGTGCATAAAATAAGGCTTTTGATGTTGGTGAAAATAAAAAAGGAACCCCTCGGTATTTTGAGGGTTTTATTGAATAAAAATCTTAATAATCTTAGGAAGATTTAAAATATTCCTAAGATTGTGATTTAGTACCCCCTCAGTATTTTGGCTTATTTTTGACGCATCACATTCCAAACCATCATGCCCAATGATTTAATTGCCTTTGGATGTCTCGCTACTACATTGGTGACACCAAACAGCAAAACAGTACCCAATAGTTTCTTAAATGGACTCCTTGAAGCGTCTTCAAATAAGGTTTTAGAGGCATAACCTGCCGCCAAACCAACCGACGTATTCAATAAATTATCCCTCAAATCTTGGGAAGCGGCGACTTCTTTAAAGGTGTTTTTGATAAGGTTTATGGGCTTCACGCTCTCATAAGCGAGGTGGAATTGTTCTTTCATCAACTTGCCTTGCTCAAATCGCTGCCGCTCTAATTTGAGAATACGTTCTCTTAAACCTTCGTGTATGGTTATATTTTCCATTGGCTAAATGCTTGGACAGAATAACAGGATTTATATAATTTACAAGATATTTATACAAAATCATGTAAATCTAAAAAATCATGTAATCATGTCTATTGTTGAAGAAATTGTGAAATTATGAAATCACCGATTGGTTTTGCAAGCCATTTGAATAGAAAAAAATGGGAAATGATGCCTGCAACTAAGTAAAATGCAGCAACGATAAAAAAGCCGTAGTAGGCTTTACCAACCAAATCACCGATTAAAAAAGCAATTCCTGTATTTAAAACAAGGAAAAAAAGCAAAAACAAAATCATCACAATCAACTTTGACATCAGCGACGTGACAATAACAGTGGTCGTCTCTAAGGCTTTGAGTTTAGAAATTTCAATGGTCGTTTTTGCGTAAGTTTCAGCACTTTCAAATAGTGATTCAATGACGTTTGGTTCGATTGCGTTTGCGTTTGTTTCTATTTCCATTGTCTTGTTTTTTAAATTTAGCCTTGAGCAATGAACAATCCATTTTCAGACCTCAAAAAGAGAGGCATACTGAAAACGGATTGCTCAAAGCTCAAAACTGATTTACTTAACGTCTTGCATTTTTGAATTTGCTGCATGAGAGACTTCGGCCAACGCCTTATCCGCTTTTGCCTTACCATTTTCAGCCATGCGAGTGGCTTCTTGTTTCATGGTATCAAATCTTTGCGTCATGCCCTCAACAAATTCATCGAACTTGCCGCTTAATTCGTCCACGTAGTCATCTCCTTTTTTAGAAATTTTCTTCCGAGTGTTTGTTCCTTTATCAGGAGCAAATAAGATTCCTAACGCTGCGCCTGCGGCAATACCAGCCAATGCGCCTAAAATAACTTTTCCTGAATTCATAATAAATGATTTTTAATTGTTTAAAATATAAATAGGTTTTGGCGATTCGCCTACCCCTAATTTGTGAAATTTGTCTAATTCGTTCATCTTTGGTTCAAATTTATGTTTCATCTTCAAAAACTGACTCTCAAAAAAATGATAAGATAGAGCCGCTAATCCTACCGAAATAAGTGTTGCCACCAATGGGCATAAAATATAAAATGCTTCACTACGCTCCACTAAACCTATGTCTTTCAATATTTTATAGGTTAAATAAATTGAGAATATGTGAAAAATATAAATCCCGTAAGATATTTTACCGAGATACTTGAAAACCTTATTTTCAAGAAACAAAACAGAGAAAATAGATTCGTCTGCCACCGCAATCGCTATGATTAACAAGGCAACTAAGGCATTTACAACGTATTCGTTGACGTGGAAATAAGTCCACCCAAACAAATAATTTGACAACCAAACAACACAACAAAGCTGAATTGATAATACTAAGATTTTTAAGATTTTAGATGATAGAATAGTTGAAAATACTGAGGGAGCCCTTTTTCTTTTTTCTAAAAATAATAAAAACCTATCCCAAAGCATTTTGATACTAAAATACTGTATCCACCAAGCAAAAGCTGCCCCTAAACCAAAATACCAAAACCGATTGACCGTAAAATTGTAGTGAAAATCATAGTATACACTAAAATTGGACACGGGCAAATGATTAAAATATAGACCCAATCCAAGAAAAATCACAATAACGATACCCACATGTCGCCTAAAAAGAAACAAAGCGGGTGCCCAAATTAAATAGAATTGCTCTTCGATGCCCAACGACCAAAAATGACCTACTCCCAAGGACGAAACAGGATTTTGATACCCCAAAAGCGTCTGAATGTTGATACTGAATGTGCCGAGAAAGCCTAAATTTCGCCATAAATCTGTCCAATTATAGACGTAATCAATGTATGCTCGATTGTGCAGACTTAGGTAACCAAAGTAATTTATCCAAAAACCACCCGTTAAAATCCCGATTAAACCCACCAAAAAATAAAGCGGCCATATTCTCAAAAAACGACGATAATAAAAATGTCGAATGTTAATAGTGCCTGTTTTATCTATCTCTTGCATCAATAAATAACTTATCAAAAAGCCACTCAAAACAAAGAAAAAATCTACCCCAAACGAGGCTAATTTATTCGCAAAAGGCTCATAAGGGCTATATCCTTGATAGGCGTAAATAACGTGTTGGCAATGCCCCAAAATAACCGCCAAAGCTGCCAAAAAGCGCAAACCGTCAAGATTTTTGAAATACTTTATAGGAGCTTGCTTTTCCAAATTTTGGTCGCTGTTAAAAATCTTTGAAAGATTTTGAAAGATTTTGAAAGATTTTGCCCTACTTTTTGAGCATGTCTTTCAAATTAGCTTAGGATATACCCCCTCAGTATAAGCATTGATTATCAGCACTTTACGGAAAATGGTCGCACCTAAACTAATTTGAAAGGCATTAGACTTAAATCCGTCTTCCTTGAATAACTCTAAGTAATATTGAAATTAGAGCTATCACGAGTAATACGTGAATGATGCCCCCTGCGCTATACGCAAAGAAACCAATGGCCCAAAAGATGATTAAAATGACGGCGACTGTATAAAGTAAATTTCCCATGATTTTTTATTTTTTATGATGAAAATGATGATTAAACGTTATGAATTGTATTATTCGTGAATCAATTTATGAAACTTAAAAATTCAACTCTATTTAAAATCTGTTCGTTGACAACACTATTTGCTCTCCAGGATATGGCGCACTCGGATTGTTCTCGGCAGTAATAAATATTTTATAAGGTTGATATGAAGACACCGTTTCAAAAGACGCTCTCAATTTTTTGGAAAGAAGACTGGTCGAGCTTTTAATTTGCCCAACATTTCTCACTATTTGTGAGTCCGTTTCAATCCAAACTACATAAGTTTCTTTGGCTGGTTGCAAGCGATTGACCTCTGCCAAATCTGATATGGCCAACGCAATGACATAATTCTTGTTTTTATCTCTTTTTACCGTTACATCGCCCCTTGCCGCTGGCACTACGGATGACGTTAAAAAGGATATTTTTTTAGAACATGAAGCAAATAAAAATAGCGTCGTTACCGTCAGACCTAAAAGCATATTTTTAAACAAATTGGATTGTGTAGTTTTCATTTTCCAAGTTTTGTAAATCGTTATTTGATGATGCAAAGGTGAGCCGCATCCGATTGGTTATCGTTACATTATTTTGGAAATAAGTTACATCATTCACACTTTTTAGAGCTGCGGAGAGCGTCTATTGACTATTTCAGAGGAAATTTTCAATTTTAGTTTATTCTATTTCTAAAAATAAAAAAGGCAATCGTTGAGTAAAATTAGCCTTTGCATTAGTATGCGTACAGGTGTATGCAACTTTTTAATTTAATTTTTAATTCTACTTTGGCACTTTACGAGACTGAAAGGACTAAAAGAATTGATTTAATTATTGAATAGAAAATTTTCAATTTTTCTATTCAGTAATTAAATCAATCCGAAAAAAATAAACCCCAAGCACGCCTTTTATGCGCTGCATAAAACAGTGAGTAAATATACACCCTCGAGACATGCGTTTTGATAAAGATTTAGCTTTTTTAAGAATTCAGAAACGCTTAATTCTTACCTTTTACGTTCAACCTATCTAATCTACACCAAATACTTTAGCCGTGTAAGCGCCTACATTTTTGATGTTTCCATCATTTTTTTGTAGGTTTATTTCGTAAAGCATTTTATTAATTTCTTCTACATTATGCTTGGTAATTATATTATTTGCTTGGTCTCTCCGAAGTTTAAAATCAGTGGTAAGTCGTGTGAATATTCTTTCTTCTACTTGATTTTTCTCTTTTACAGGTCTTACATATTTAACGTTGAACTCTATTTTTTCTACTTTTCTTCCCAGCTTAATTTCACGAAATGTAAAAGAAATATCGGTCTTTTCATTGATAATTTCGCCAGAGCCTAAAACATATTTCTTAAAGTCTGCAAAGTTTTTGTACTTATCTTTTTTTGTTTTAGGGTCAAATACACCCAAGAGGCTTTTCAATTCCACGACAGTGATAATAAACAATTTATTATCCATGTTTTTATACATAGAAAGTAGTTCATAAAGTCTTTTAGCATATATCCCATTCAGAGATAATGCCACATCTAATTGGAAGGTCGTGAAATGCTCTTTTAATTCAACGTAAAATGGCTTAATTTTCTCGGATAGTTCGATTTCGATAACCCCTTTCCCTGTCAAATATTCAGCGGTGGCAACAAACGTACCTTGTAGTAAATTTCCATTCGGCAAAACCGCTTCAAAGTATCTTGTAATAAGTTTACGAGTAGCTTCTCGGAGGTCATCGTAACGAAGCTCCTTCCCTACTTTTTTCATAATCTCATTTGCAGAGACTTGGTAAATATTTGTCTTGTCACCCTTTTTGATTTGCGACATAACCATGTACATGATATTCTTTTCTAAAGCCGACATTTCATATCGAGCTTTAGTGATGGCATTTGATTGCCATAATGTTACATCCTTGCTTTGAGTGTCGTTCTGATTATCCATTGTTCAAAAATTTTATCAAAGATACTCAACTACGAGAATCCAAAAAGAAATTCGCATTATTTTCTTGTGGCTTGTTAAAAAAAATAGGAGAATGATAAGGATAATACACAATTTGACCGAGTTTTTCTCGCAATAGATTGATATTTCTTAAAAATACTGAGGGGGTAGGTTGTGATAAAACAATAAAAATATAAAATCAAATCTCTTTATTGCGAGAAAAACTCGGTCAATCATGTCCCAACTGCGAGAAAAACTCGGTCATAAAGATGAAAATATTAGATACTGCCGACATAAGGGTAGAATCAGTTGATAAATAAGGCTTAAATAGAGGAATTTGAGTATAAATCAATAGATTTGTTAGTAAAAGAGACTATTTCAATAAATATAACTCAAAAAACAACTTAGTTATATTACATTTTCATAGTTAACCGAGTTTTTCTCGTAGTTGGGACATGATTAACCGAGTTTTTCTCGTAGCTGCACCGAGTTTTTCTCGTAATAGGAATGATGTCCGCCGAGTTTTTCTCGTAGCTTACCGAGTTTTTCTCGCAATAAAGTAAGCTAACTCATTGATTATTAATGAGTTAGCCAATACCAAATAGAAGACAATTGTTTATTTAAAGTTTCACAATAGATTTGATTGTGTGATTTTTTAGATTTTTTTGAAAAAAGATTTTAGATAATGACAAAAATTATAAAAACATAAAATTATGTTTTTATGTTTTTATGTTTTTATAAAAAAATTTATACCTAATTTGAATATCGAACTTTTTGAAAAGTAACGCCAAAATTTAGGATTTAATTTTCAAATTCTAATAAATTGTAAGAACTGCAATGAGAGGCAGTCAATAACGCCGTTTTTTACAATGTTTATTTTCGATTTAAACGAATTTGATTGGTTTTATATTCAATTACACGTCTTTCCTTTTTTTTTGGCTGAATATCGAAATATAAATTTGCAAACTATTTTTTTATGTTTTTATAGTTTTATGTTTTTATAAAAACATAAAACTATAAAAACATAAAAAAATAGTTTTATGTTTTTATAAAATTATTTCTATATTGCACCCGATATAGATTTTTCAGACACGAAAAAATATTTTCAGAGAATTATGGACAACAAAATACTGCCTTTTGAAAATAAAAGGGTTCGCAGTGTGTGGCACAACAATGAATGGCTCTTTTCGATAGTGGACATTATTGAAGTATTGACCGATGCGACGCAGCCACGTACATATTGGGCAAAACTAAAGAAGAAAATATCAGATGAAAGTCAGTTGCTACCAATTTGGCAGCAACTGAAATTAACGTCTGATGACGGCAAAAAATATAAGACAGATTGCGCAAATACTGAGGGGGTGCTTCGGATT
>JAYTMW010000175.1:0-3611 GCA_043728105.1 Saprospiraceae bacterium
GTTTATCATTATTTGTCTCAACCCGAAATTACGGAAAGTGAGGCTTCGCATCGTTTCACAGATTTTGGTTTTTACAATAATTGCCCTATTTACATCGTCCACATGACGTGCGAGGGGGCAGTAAATGCGATTCGTCAATCCAATTTTAGAAATCAACAAGTATTTGGCGAAACCTGTATTCAGTACCTCATTTTGGATGCTTCGCTCTATGAAAAACCCGATTTTGAAGGCGCAAAATGGGTTATGTCGCCGCCTTTGCGAGAGAAAAAAGACCAAACGCATTTGTGGGCAGCCATCAATCAAGGCATCGTGGAAGTGGTTGGCACGGATCATTGTCCCTTCACTTGGCAACAAAAACTGATGGGTAAAGATGATTTTTCTAAAATTCCAAACGGTCATCCCGCTATTGAGCATCGCATCGAACTTTTGTATTCAGAAGGCGTAAAAAAAGGTAAAATTACGTTGAATAAAATGGTGGAAGTGGCTTGCACAAACCCCGCAAAAATCTTCGGTATGTTTCCACGAAAAGGTACAATTGCCGTGGGTTCAGATGCAGACATTGTGATTTTTAATCCAAAAACAAAACACGAATTATCCGCCAAAACGCACCACATGAATACGGATTATTCCGCCTACGAAGGTTGGAAAGTTCAAGGCAAAGTAGAGACCGTAATACTGAGGGGGTCGGTTGCAATTGAGGATAATGCGTGTTTGGTGGGTAAAGGTTTTGGGCAATTTATTAAACGGAGTAAGGTTTCGGATAAGATATAAGAAGTTAGTAATAAATAGGTTCTTTTTTTTGAAACACATAGGCACATAGGACACATAGATTTACATAACGTGTTGATTATAAAGGACTTATACATAATTCTATGTGTCCTATGTGCCTATGTGTTTCAAATTATTTAATTGTTAGTATTCTACATAAAACATTCATTTTCAATTAATTAAAAGAAAAAATATGCCAAGAATCATAAAATCAGGTCTCATCCAAATGAGCCTCCCAAAAACGGAAGGCGAAGGCACAATTGAAGAAATCATGCAAGCGATGTTGGAAAAACACATTCCGTACATCGAAAAAGCGGGGCAACAAGGCGTTCAAATTCTTTGTTTGCAAGAGATTTTCAACACTCCTTATTTCTGTCCAGGTCAAGACCCAAAATGGTACGCATCTGCGCAACCAATTCCCAACGCCACGACCGATTTGATGCAAGCTTTAGCCAAAAAATACGCCATGGTTATCATCGTTCCAATCTATGAAAGGGAGCAATCGGGTGTGCTGTATAATACCGCCGTGGTGATTGATGCCGATGGTGAAATTTTGGGTAAATACCGTAAAAATCACATTCCGCATACTTCGGGTTTTTATGAAAAATTCTTCTTCAAACCTGGCAATTTGGGTTATCCTGTTTTCCAAACACGCTACGCAAAAGTGGGCGTGTATATATGTTATGACCGTCATTTTCCTGATGGCGCAAGAGCTTTGGGCTTAAATGGAGCTGAAATTGTCTATAATCCTTCGGCAACAGTGGCAGGATTGTCTCAATATTTATGGAAATTGGAGCAACCCGCCCACGCTGCCGCCAACGGCAATTTTTGGGGTTGCATCAATCGTGTAGGCACGGAAGCACCGTGGAATGTGGGTAAATTTTACGGTTCTTCTTATTTTGTGAACCCACGAGGTGAAATTTTTTCCATTGCTTCGGAAGACAACGATGAGCTTTTAGTCGCTGAATTTGATTTGGAAATGATTGATCAAGTGCGTAATGTGTGGCAATTTTTTAGAGATAGAAGACCTGAAACGTATGGACGTTTGACAGAGTTGTAGAAAAATACTGAGGGGGTACGCCTTTTATCAAGGCGTACTATATATTTCCTCCATAAGTTCTTTAATGTACAATAAAACAGCAAAAAGGTCATAAATATCTTCATCAGTTGCGACATAAGGATTGCTTACTGAATAAGTTTTATCATCCAAAATAACGATGAACCAATTTCGACCATTGACGTAAATACCATATATTGGTTTATCGTCTTGATTCAGTTTTTGGGCGGCTACCATCGCAATTAAAAGCTGTCCCAAAGGGTCATTGTCACGGCGTTTTTCGGGTTTATATTCATGGAGAAAAAAGTGTGGCTTTCGTGGAATTTGTAAACCTTTTGCCAGCATAAATTCGACTAAACCTTCTGTTGTTTTTGTATCATTGTCATATTTTATGCTAAGTGGGCGTTGAGTGAATACTTTGTAATTTTCACTATTGTAGTCGGCTAAACCAATAAAACGACTAATGAACATGAATTTATATTCATCTTCATTCCACGAATTGATATATTTTTTTAGTAACTCTTTTAGATTTTCAAGATCATTTCTTTTTGAATGATTTTCAGGTAACTTAATGGTCTTTAATTTTTCTAATACAGGATGTGTGACCAATTCAGTCAATCCAAAAGCGTCATTAACTTCTTCATAAAGCCAATCTTTGAATGGTTTATTACTTTTTTTTGCCATTATTGCAATAATTTTTAGAGAATTAAAAGACAAAGTTAGTTTATAGATTCTTAATTACAAAAAAATTAAAAATGCCTATAAAAAACAACCGCCTAACATCCGAAGAATATCAAGAAAACTTCTCCGACATCCACCCGCCCTACATAACAAAAGATGCGGCGATGACGGAAGCCAATCGTTGCTTATTTTGCTACGATGCGCCGTGCATGAAGTCCTGCCCTACTTCGATTGATGTGCCGATGTTCATCCGTCAAATCTCAACGGATAATGTAAAAGGCTCGGCTAAAACCATTTTTGATTCTAATATTTTGGGTGCAGGATGCTCTCGTGTGTGTCCTGTTGAAAAGCTGTGCGAAGGCGCATGTGTTTACAATTTGATGGGTGAAAAACCGATTGATATTGCCAAATTGCAACGCTATTCGACTGAAAAAGCCATTGCTGAAAAGTGGAAACTCTATAAGAAAGGAACTGATACGGGTAAAAAAGTGGCTATCGTAGGGGCGGGCCCAGCGGGTTTGGCGTGCGCCCATGCCCTCGCACAAGCGGGTGTACAAGTGACTATTTTTGAGAAAGAAAAAAAGGGCGGCGGCTTAATGACCTACGGCGTTGCAGGCTACAAAGTGACACCTCAATTTTGCGAAGATGAAGTAAAATGGATAACGTCCATTGGCAACATCAAAATAAATTACGGCAAATCGTTGGGCAAAGATGTGTTTCTAAATGACCTACAAAAAGAGTACGATGCCGTGTTTTTGGGTATCGGCGTGGGCGTGGCGAGGCCCCTCAGTATTTTGGGCGAAAATCTGAAAGGTGTGGTGGATGCCATCGAATTTATCTACAATATTCGTACAAAATCGCTTGATAAAATAGCCGTTGGCGACAATATTGCCGTTATTGGCTTAGGTATGACCGCTATTGATGCCGCTACGCAATCAAAAAGGTTGGGTGCTAAAAACGTCACGATTGTTTATCGCAGAACTGAAAGTGAAAAACCTTGCACACAAGAGGAAGTGGATATAGCCCGTCTCGATGGCTGTAATTTTGTTTTTTTGGCTGCGCCAAAAGAGATAAAAGGCAGTGGTGGCAAAGTCAAAAAATTGGT
>JAYTMW010000176.1:0-19013 GCA_043728105.1 Saprospiraceae bacterium
GCACAGGATTATTATCCGTTTGGTTTGACCTTGGCAAGTCGGAGTTTTACTGAGGGGGGGAGTAGTTATAGGTATTCTTTCAATGGGAAGGAAGATGATAAAGAAACGGGTTTGCAAGATTACGGAATGCGCTTATATTTGAAGAAATTGGGTCGTTTTCCAACTGTTGACCCGATCGGTTGGCAATTTCCCGAGTTGACACCTTATCAGTTTGCTAGCAATACGCCTATTGAATCTATTGATTTAGATGGTTTGGAAGCAAAAAGTTCAAAAGAAGGTTTTTGGACGCAATTTGGAAAGTCTGTTCTTAATGGTGGAATTAATCTGATAAAGCATGCAGCTAATAATCCTCATCATGCTGGCTATGGCTATCATCCAAAAATGAAGCCTGGTACGCCTGAACAATTGAAAAGTCATGATTTCGACTTGTCAAAACACTTAGACCCAAATTGGCAAATTGAAAATTTTGCCTCTAACTTAGTGAACGGAACTTCCAATTTTGTAGGTGGAATAATTGAAGGTAATGGGGAAAGAACAGCAAGGGCAATTCCACAGTTATTTTCTGCTCTTGGGACAATGTATGGTATAGGAAGATTGGGTAGTACCCCAAAGATTCCTTTGGTAAGTTCATCAGCAGGTCTTTCAAAATTAAGGTTAGCAGAAAAATCCATTGAGTTAGCTTCCAAGAATGGTGTAAAGCCGTATGTTATTTCGGCAGTAACTGATACAAAAACTGGAAGAACTTTTTTTGGAGAAAATCGAGCAATAAAATCTTTAGATGATGTAAATCCAATTTTAAGAGAAAAACTGCCTATCGCAACTTTAGAAAAATGGTCAACATACAATTGTGCGGAATGCGACGCTTTTAACAAGGCATTAAATGCAGGTGCTAAATGGGAAAATTTAGGAGACTTACACACAAAAAGATTTGACACTAAAACGAAATCTTATATTGATATGGAAAGATGCGATAACTGTAAAACAACATTTAAAGATAAATCACCAACAAGTGAATAAATGAATAATAATAAATTTGACTCAATTTCAATTAGCGGAAGATACATATACGCTTACTTATGCTTATTAAATGCTATAAAAGAGCAAAAATTAGAGCCTTTACCCGATGAATTAGAGGATTTGATTCATGAATTTGTATCATCTAACTTGTTAGATGTTTGGCATGGTAAAGTTGAGAATATTTTACCATCTTTCATTTTAGATGATGACAACCATGAAAATAAGCATTTAAGCCTTAAGATTGTGATAAAAATAAAAGGGTATTACATTCGGCAACCCGCTTTTTTAGTAAGTATTATCGATGATTTATTTTGGTTAGGTATTTCTAATCTTTACTCCTCTTACAAATCTGAAATATCATTCAGTTATGTCATTGGGATTATTGAGACAATGAATAAAGAAAAAATCTCGTTGCCAAGTTTTAATAAAATTGAAAATTGTAGCGTTGAAGAAAGAAAAGGATGGGGCGAATTAACTGATATGCAAAAATATATTTAACTCTCTGCTATCCGCTCGCAGCAAGTTCTAATCCTCGCTTCCAACTGCCAAGCATTCACCGCTTTTCGTTTGAAAAACAAGCAAAAAGCGGCTTTTATATGCCCAAATACTGAGGGGGTGCTTCGCAACGCACAAGGGAATGTTTTAGCCATTTATCAGAAGAAAGATAACAACTTTACGTGGAAGTCGCCCCATCTTTACGGCTCGTCTCGGCTTGGGATTTGGAAAGCGGAGACGCGGATTCAAGGCACCTACAAGTTGAATGTGGCAGCAATGCAACAATCTGTCCGTGAATATGAACTCACAAACCACCTCGGCAATGTCCTTTCAACGATAACGGATAAAGGGGTTATCACGTCGGCACAGGATTATTATCCGTTTGGTTTGACCTTGGCAAGTCGGTCTTTTACTGAGGGGGGGAGTAGTTATCGGTATTCTTTCAATGGAAAAGAGAATGATAAGGAAACGGGTTTGCAAGATTATGGAATGCGGTTGTATTTGAAGAAATTAGGTCGTTTTCCAACAGTTGACCCTCTAACACAGAAGTTTCCCGAATTAACGCCTTACCAATTTGCAAGTAACACACCGATTTCAGGTATTGATTTAGATGGGCTTGAAGTATTTGTTATTACAAAACGCCCACCAGAAGGCGGCGGCTACGAAATAGTCCCTAATAAAGATGGAATTGAAGATAGAGTTATCGACCATGTTGAAGTTCGTTTAATCTCTGCTACTTCAAAAAGTGGAGGATTAGAGGTAATAAATGAGTGTACTGGCGTAACTACTAATTATTTTCCAACTATAATGATGGCAGAGCAAATGGGTGAATCTTTCAGTACAGATGAGGATGGTGTAATGATAAGAGGTGTTAAAAAAAGCCCCGAATATGTAAGTCCAAGAAGAGTTGAACATTTTGACAAAGTTGGGTATGTTGCTAGCTTTCCCGCAAAAGATGGCGCATTTATTCCAGCTACTGAATCTTACACATTAGTTGGAGATTTTAATAGCAGTAAAGCAGACCAAACGCGAACTATTACTTTACCTGCATCTAGTACACCAATAAATTTAAGTATCGCTGCTTCAAGTATTGGCGAGGCTTTAAATAATTTTAATATATTTGATGCGAGTGGCACGCGCCTTAGCCCTACTATTACTACGGGTGGAGCACAAAATTTTACTGTACCAGCAGGAACAGTCATTTCTGTAACAGTATTAGCCGATCCTGTATCAACAGGCAATGACCAATATCGTATGGATATTAGGGCTACGTATAATGTAGGTGTAGGAGAATTTGAATTTACAGATTGTAAAAAAGATTAAAAGAATAATATGAAAATACAAACATGGCTTGCTGCTTATTTATTTGTAATTATGAGTAATTCATTGATTTATAGTCAAGAAGATTACCAAACATTATTAAACGACAAAAGCCTTTATGTTAAAAATTGTAAAAAACTAGGCTTGGATTCTATTTGTGTAGAAAAAGGCGATACACTTATTTGCTCGTGTGCAAATAAAAATATCGATATTTCCTACTACGTGAGTTTAAAGACAAATTTTACAAATCAAATAGTAGTACGGCTAAAAACAACTGAATTACGCTATTTTTATTCTACAAACAGTATCGATTCTATGTATAAGACTTCTACAAATCATATGGAAAAGTCTTATTTTCATAATAATCTTCTTGATGGCCAAGCAATAGAAATGAAAAATGGATGGCTATCAAAAATAGAACATTATGATAAAGGGTTAAGAAGTGGTATTTGGATTGAATATTATTGTCAAGAAAAGAATAAATCAAGTACAATTTCTTCTAACAATAGCAGTCTGCCTGATGTTAATGAGCAAAGGTTTATCTTGAATAATTTTAAATCTTGTGGTCATATAAAGGCAAAAGGGGCTTATATGGCTTACAATTTATCTATTGTTTACAATATAGAGACAGGGAAATCCTTGCTTATTGAAAATTACGATAAAATTATAGATGCAGCACAATCTGAAAAACATTTTGGGCAGTCTTTTAATATACTACTAAAAAAATATGATATGGACAAGGAATTAACTCATAAAAATGAAATAAAGCCTATTACAAAGCATTTCAAAATGGGTAAATGGGAATATTGGAACATAAATGGAGAATTAGAGTGTATTGAGCATTATGATAAAGGTACGCTCATTAAAACAGAAATTTTAGGTAAAAAATAAAACCCGTTTGTAATAAATTTTAGTTTTAATCCCTGAATCGCCGCTTTTTGCTTGTTTCCAAGCGAAAAGCGGCTTTTTTATGCCAAAATACTGAGGGGGTGCTTCCGCAGCCCAAGGCAATCCCGAAAGCAATCGGGACCAGTTGTTTTAGCAATTTATCAAAAGAAAGATAACAATTTTACGTGGAAATCGCCCCATCTTTACGGTTCTTCTCGGTTAGGTATTTGGAAAGCGGAGACGCGTATTCAAGGCACCTACAAGTTGAATGTGGCGGCAATGGAGCAATCCGCCCGTGAATATGAACTGACAAACCACCTCGGCAATGTTCTTTCTACAATAACGGATAAAGGGGTGATTACCTCGGCACAGGATTATTATCCGTTTGGTTTGACCTTGGCAAGTCGGTCTTTTACTGAGGGGGGAAGTAGTTATCGGTATTCTTTCAATGGAAAGGAAGATGATAAAAGGTTAGGCAGTATTGTTGATTTCGGTGATAGATTTCACTCTTCTAAACTTTCACGATGGTTTAATGTGGATAAATTAGCAAAAAACTATCCTTCTAACAGTCCTTATGTTTTTGCATTAAATACACCCATTCAAGCAATTGATCCTGATGGGCAAAAAGTAAATTTGTTAATTTTTATTATGGATAGACACGGCGTAAATACACATGCCTTGTCCTGAAATTAGTTGACCACTCAAAGTGGTTACAATGTTAAAAGGTTCACAATCAATTTATTACAGCGCGAACTTTAAACGTCAAGTGGTACGTGAGTACGAATCAGGTCACTTCACTAAGCGCGTATTATGTGAAAAGTACGGTGTGTTGTTTTTATTTTTAAATACTCAATTTATTGGTCATTAAGTAGCCAATTGTTCGTTGATTTTACTTTTTTTTGTTTGTAGAGAAAAATATATGTTCCCGCCTTATGATTTTTTATCTTATCGAGGTCAATGTACATCCCTACCCTATTAGTTACCGCTCCTTCATTTAACTTTTCAGTTTTCTACCAATAGTAGAAAATTGAAAATATTTTTATTACATTTTTATAATGGTATTAAAATGTAATAAAAATATTATTTTAACAATTTAATCTGAATTATCTCCTTCATTTATCGGAGTCGCGTTTTTTAGTTTTCCCCCCTTTCAATTGCTTGAACGTTTCTGTTTGTTGCCGTTTTAGCAATACTTCCAATTGTTCAAAACATATTTTTTCTAAAATATCAAAACGTTCACCTTGGCTAATGCCTTTTTTGATAAGTTCTGAATTATGGCTTTCCAAATTGGTCAAAACAACCAATTGCATATCGGAAGCGGCGTCTCGAATATTGCCTTTTGTTTCGGGATTTTGAATCCGCCATTCTGATGCGGTCATATCAAAAACAACTTTATTCAGAAGGTCGGCTTCCGAGGCATAAATCATAAATTGGTGCTTCGTGGGCAAGGCATACTGCGGGACAATGTGTTTTTGAATAGCATCGGTTTGAATGTGATAATTGACCTTTGATAATTCGCGGCGAACGTCCCAAGTTTGACCTAACTTCACACTTTCCTCGGTTTTGAGCCTATCCAATTCTTCCATTAAAGTCAAATTAAACTCCGCGCTCACCCATGCGGCGAACGCTAACGCGATGTGCTTGTGTGCGTAAGTACCGCCGCCGTATCGCCCCGATTTCGACATAATGCCCGTGGCATTCGTCATTTCTATCCATTTTTGAGGCGACAATGTGAAGGCATTTTCACCTGCTTGGTTTTTAAAGGCGTCGAATTCGACCCCTTTAAAATTGGAATTGTGTCGTATTTCCCAAAAGCCTAATAGTTGAATGGTATTTTTTAAACGCATCCAATTGGCAATGACATCTTTGGGTTCTTCGCTTTTAGCACGGGCAATATCTGTCAAAGAAATATATGAATGTTCGTTGACTTCTTTGATGGATACGTCAATTTCATTAATTTTGATAACAATGTCTTTGCTCATAAGTAATTTTATTTCATAGTTTAAAATTAGTATCAGTTATCTTAACGCCATTAAAATAACGTTATTAAAATATTATTTTAACAATTTATTAGCGACAGTCGTTACCCCCCCCTCAGTATTCGCGCAATCCGTTAAGCGATTTTTACCATCGGGTGCTGTCATTTTCAACTGTAACCAAAACGGTTGCAGTTGACTTTCTCCAATAAGATTGTTTTTTACCTTCGTCCAATATTGACGCGGTGTACTTGTTTTCACCAAAAACTCAATGATGTCAATCGCCGCAAAATGCCATTCGCCATTGTGCCAAACTTTACGAATTTCGTTGCCCTCAAAAGGCATCAATTGGTTATCCATTCTCAAATTTATCTAAAGTGTAATTTCTCAAAAATTATTGTTTAAGGATAGTTAATTTTGTTATTTAAACATTATTAAAACGGTATTAAAACGGTATTAAATACCAAAAATTCGTTTACATCATTGAAATCAAGGTAAAAATGATTTTGAGGGACAACGGCACAATTCGTATTTTCAATAAAAAAATGGAGCGTTTCCTTCCCTGCTTTATCGTTGTTCAACCACATGTCAATTGAATCATAATTTTGATTATTAATAAAACTAACCGCTTTATTTTTAAAAGCAATAGAGTTTAATATCAAAACATCCGTTTCGGGTTGCCTTAGTTTTTTGAGCGTTAAGAAAGAAAGGAAATCAATAAAGCCTTCAAAAACGGCTATTGATTCGCTGTTTTTTCCTTTCAGAAAAGTGGTGTCTTTTCCATTGATTGAACTTTTGAAAAACGCATTTCTTATCTCAAACCCGCCTGAATCGTTAGCAAAGGCGGCGGCGAAATAATGTTTTCCGCTTTCAGTGTTTTTAAAATGCGCTTCTTTAAGATAGCGATTGGCCACGGTGCTATTGATTTTCCGTTCTTCGATGATGTATTTTGTAAGGCTCGGCGATGTGCCAAAGGACTTTATTTGCATTAAAATCAAATTTTCTGATTTTTGAGCCTCTGATACTGAGGGGGTCTTAATTGGCGCGTCAAAAGCAGAAAAACTGTTCCCAAAGATATTTTCTAAGTATGATAATGCGCCGCGAACATCTGTGCCTTGATAGCGCATCACAAAATCAAGCAGTGTTCCGCCCGAATCGCCAAAGTCGTTCCACACGTTTTTATTGACATTGACAAAAAAACTCGCTGTCGTTTCCTGCCGAAAAGGGGAGCGAAAAGCCAACTCCACCCCACCCTTGTAGGTTTTCACAGGTGTATGACCAAGCCGTGCGAGCAACGTTGCGAGGGGGATTTGCTGGGCTTGGTTGATATTCATTTTGTTAAATTTATGGTTTTTAAACGTTTTAATTACATTTTTTTAACGAAATAAAATACTATTTACCGTTAAAAAAACATTTTTAAACCATTATTTTAATTTACTTTATTCAACGCCACCTAAATCGCGTTCCACTTTTTCTTGAATTGCTTTTAGCAACCAAGCATGCCGCGAGGTCAGAATTGGGTCTTCCAAAACTTCACGGTCAATTTTTTCTAAAATGCGTGGTGGAATCCGCATCTCGACCCGCATCGGGGGCTCTTCTTTTATGCTACCTTTTGGGCGACCGCGTTGTTTTGGCGTTTTTAGGTTGCTCGTACTGAGGGGGCCCAAAACGGTTGTTGATGTGCCGCCTTTATTGATAAAATTTTCTATGTTCGCCTGTGGTCTAGAAAGCAATGATGCCATTATAATAGAATTTTAATTTTGAATTAAATGCGTTTTAAAAATGTAAAAATACTATTTTATTACCGTAAAAAAAACATTTTTTAATTGTTTTTTAAATATTAATTAAACAGATTAAATTAAATATTCGTGATTAAATCGTAAAAACGTTGAATTTCAGCAATCGCTTTCGGGTCTTTGTTTTTTTGTTCCACAACGGCCAATCCACCTGCTGCGGCAGTCGCAAAAGCTTTCCGAATACTGAGGGGGGCATCCAAAAGCGTCAAGGCTTTCTGAATTTTCTCGTCTTCGACAAAGAGTTTTTTTGTCTCTTCGTTTTCTGAACTCGCCTTGAAATCAGCTTGATTGAGCAGACCAATTGCCTTTAATTTGGGGTTGATGATGCGGCAATCTTCTATCAAGTCAATGGAATCGTAAAGCGTCCAAATGTCGAACGAACGGGGTCGAAAAGGCAAAATGTAGATGTCGGACACCACCAAAGCCGAGCGTTGACTTTTTGTATCGCGTCCACCCGTGTCAATCACGATGTCTGAAAATTTATCCTTCAGGTTGAGGACTTGCTGATAGACATCCATTTCGCGCAATCGAATTGCCGAGTAACCCGCTTTGCTATCCAGCACTTCATTGCGCCGTGCGGTGAATAGGGTAGCCGTGCCTTGGTCGTCGGCATCCACTAACAGGACATCCCGTCCCGCTCGGGAGAGCATAATCGCTAAGTTTGTGGCAATCGTTGTTTTGCCCGTGCCGCCTTTAATTCCACCTAGTGTGTAAATCATCGTTAAACTGATTACTTTTTGTTAAAATGAAGAAAAAGAGCTAAATCGGCGGATTGAAATCGGTCGCCGCCACCCGCGCTGCTGATTTTTTTCTTTTAGCCCACAAAATTTTCAACGAATTGAAAATTAACTATCTGTTTTTTTTTATCTGATTTGCTATAGGTTTACCTACCCATACTGACGTTGATAACTGCGTAAAAACCTACCCATACTGACGTTGATAACTCAAAAAAACCTACCCATACTGACGTTGATAACTTTTAACTATCATAAACTTAAAACTTTATGATAGTTAGCGATGCTTGATTATCAATGCTTTATACCTTAAACAAAAACAAACTATGCTAATCATTTTGAGTTATCCACATTTTCACTATTCTACTCCTATTAATTTCATAACTAATTGATTATCAATACTAAGACCTACCCATACTGACGTTAATACTCTAAAATCTTCATCAAATTCCTAAAACCTACCCAAACTCACGTTAGACAATTTCATTATATTTAAAAAGAATGATAAATCATTGATAATCAATTAGATAGGAAAAATGTGCCGCTAGTCAAACGGACGTGATTCTTGGAATAACGCTTACAATAGGGCATTGAAAAGATGATAATCAGTACCCCAAAAGCAAAACCTACCCAAACTGACGTTACATTATTTTTAACTTTGTTAGCTCGCCATCCTTCGGTCGTTCGGCGTTAAGGCCGTGAAATTGTTGGAATGGAATCGGAGTAGGGGAGTGTTTGAGATAAAAACCTTTGTTCTTATCTTCCTCAATATTAGCCTCTTTGTATTGGCTCAACACCAAACACAACGTTTGCCGAAATTTCTGTTTGAACTTAAACATATCCGCATAACCTTCGCCAAATTGTTCTTTCAAGCCTTCCCAATGTACAAATTCAGGCTTGCCAATTTCGACCCGATGCAGCCTTTGTGCGAGCCAACAGTACGTATCCAAAGCCAAGGCATTGTTTGACAAAGCCGCCAAAGCACGTTCATCCAACGGAATCGCGTGATTAATCAAACTATTGAAATATTCGTCCGACAGCTTGACATGAGAACTCCACAAAGTTTTTTGCCGTGCCTCTTCGGGAAACCACACGTCAAAACTTTGAATCAAATTCAGATTGGCTTGCATCCCGCGCTTCTTTTCGGCGTCTAACATAAAGCCAATTGAAAGCCGCGTAGCTGCCAAACGCTTCAATTGTTCCTTAGCTAATTTTATTGTAATACCGCCGTTACTCAAGCCGATACGCTTGATAAAAGCTGTCATACTGCTCTCCACATCTACAATAGGATTCTGTTGACGCACCGCTTGTGTGCTGATATACGACAAAATCAGCCGCGCTTTCGCCCCATAAGGCAAGCCGACTTTTTCAAAAGATGCCGACTGTGGATTGAAAATACTCCCTGCTTCCAAGGACAAAACCGCCCGACCTTGCCGTTTTTGAATGTCGCGGACATCATCGCCCAAGTTTTTATAAGGCAAAAAAGTCTGACACAGAATAGAATGTTGAAACACCGCGTTCTTCTCCGTTGCAGGATTGACGACAATATCAATCGCTTTTTTACTCGCCCGTTGTAGGGTAGGCGAAGCGACAAGTGGGGTAGGGGAGTTGTCCCTAAGATGGCTCAAGGCCGTTATGAGGTTTGTATCAGGCATAGTCAATGCTATTTTTTGATTCTTAAAGTTGGGTCAAAAATAGTATTAAATTCGTTATAATTACATTTTTTTTACGGTAAAAAAATATTATTTTACTGTTTTAAAAATGAAATTAATGAAATATTAGCTTTCAATTTGCTTTTCAGTGCTTAAATTTTTGGCGAATGGCTATGAAAAACATAAAATTTATCGGTTTATAAAGAGAGGCCATAAGTGTAAAAGCGCATTTATTACATTTTATATAAATTAAAATTTTTATTTTATTTTTCTGATTTTGTTTTGTTATATCGTCAATCTTACTTCATATTTGCGCTACTAAAAATGTGATTGTCTTGTTTTAGCGCAATCAAACCACACTACTTTATACTAAGCGTTCGGCTTGCCGAAAATCCTATGACATTATTTTTAACATTTAAACGGCCCCTCAGTATTGGGGGCTTATTGTTCTTTTTTCACACTATTTGTTATGCTCAATCCGTCAAAGACAGTTTTGTATCTGATTCGGTTTTCAATCGACCTTCTTTTCAGAGCTTCGTCAAACAGCAACTAACGCAATTAGGTATTCCCGAAAAAGACGCTCTTCTTCGCAATTTATCCATTGTCAAACCGAGTAAAAAATCAAGCATTCCGACCTTTCACGGCTCGGTTAGCTTCGATTACTTTTGGAATCAAGGCGACACACTGTTATACGGTGATGCGGCAAATCAATCGTTTTCGTATGTGACACCCGACCTGGGCGTGTCTGTACTCGGTATGCCTATACGGGTGGGCGGAAATCTCGTTTTCCAAAATCAAACATGGCGGCGGGATTTGTCAACTTATACTTTTCAATTAGACTATGAAACCTTGTTGGCACAGAAAAAACAACAACTGAAAGACGCGGTTTTGCAAGAAAAAAGGGAGAGTTGGTCCAAAGAAGAATTAGAAATCTGGGCCAACAAGGCCAAATGGGATGCGCTGTATAACATTGTCTATTCGCCTCAATTTCAAGCAACTAAGCAAGGTTTGGAACAGCGATTGGATTCTTTGAAAGGCAAGGCGAGTGGCTATCAAGATTCAGCAAGGCGTTTTAGAAATAGGGTAGAAGGGGAAATAGGCGATAAAATGGGGCAAATTAGGGACTCAACAGACAAAGTAACGACTAAAATTGAAGGGTATAAAAACACAGCAGCTGGTTATGCACAACAATTTGAGCAACAAAAAACGGCCTTGGAAGTGCAATTGAGAGATTATACAGATGCTCAAAAACAAGTCAATCAGCTATTGAATTACTACGAAAAGAACAATAAAGCCTTTGAAAAAGCCGATTCCTTGAGGGGTACGGTTGAGAAATTGGAAGCCGAATGGACGAAGCGAAAAGCGCAAGCCGAGGGCCTAAAAACAGGTTTTAAAGACATTGTAGGACAGAA
Source organism: Saprospiraceae bacterium (assembly GCA_043728105.1). Lineage (GTDB taxonomy): Bacteria > Bacteroidota > Bacteroidia > Chitinophagales > Saprospiraceae > JAAFJT01. The sequence goes on from JAYTMW010000176.1 coordinate 11,291, forward strand.
ATTACAGAAATTTATGGGCTCAATTCAGCAACTAGACGTGGGTAGTGTGTGGCTAACAGGTTCTGATTTGACGGTGCGGTCGTTGTTGTTGAATGGCGTGCGTTTGCAGACACAAACGGGTAAAATCTATAACGAAATCGCTTTTGGCAAACAAAATACGGCGACGCGGGATTATGCCGTCGGTTTTCAAACCATCAACGGGGCGCGTGATTTGAATCGTCAAGTAGCGTATTTGCGAAGTGGGGTAGGGGCGAAGGATTCTAATTATTTGCACATCAGTTTGACGCGTATTTTGGACAGTTATAAAGATACGTTGCAGACAATTCAGAAACCGCATTACAACGATTTATTGGGTATTTCGATGCGCGAAAAATTGGGCGATAAAGCGGATTTGATAGGGGAAATGGCGTATTCTATTTTTCAAAATAACAGTGCTGTCGGTTGGACTTCTTCGCCCGAAACGGTACAAACCCAACAAAAACCAAACGATTATGCGGCTTTTCAAGTAAAAATCAAAGCCGCCGAAGGGCGTGATTGGCAATGGTCATTGGGTTACGATTACATTGGAACAAAATTCACGACTTTGGGCAACCCTTATTTGCTCAATAACCGCCAAATACTGAGGGGGGCCTTCGGCAAAAGTTTTTGGCAACAAAAAGTGAGTGTAAAACTTGCCTACGACAAAAATGTGGCTTTGCCAAACGCGGCTAATACAGTAGCCGTGCAGCCGACGATTGACCAAACGGGTTTTTCTGCGGAATTAGGTGTTCGCTACGGACGGGGCAATCGGTTTGTCGCCAAACTCGCTCCACGCTATTTTTTGCTCTCCGCAGCAGGTGGTACTGAGGGGGTCGGTCGGAATGATGTTTACACGATTCAGAACACGTTTCAAGGAAAAATTAAGAAAATGCGGTGGCTGTCTTTCCTCAATCTGACAAATATCAATACCCTAATGCCGATGCGCGATTCAGGACAACTCACGGGTTTTAATTACGTTTTCCTGCAAAATATGCTCATGATAAGCGATAAATGGACGCTTTCAGCTATTGGCAACTTAGGCTTAGAAGGTACTTTGAAAACGGCTATACTTAGAGAAGCAACGGCTCAAGTCAACAGTCAATGGACGTTTAAAAAAGGGACTTTGGGTGTCGGTATTCAAACCTATAAAACCCTTGAAAACGACGTTCAGATGGGCGGAAATATCAGCAGCAGCGTACAAATGGCTAAATTAGGGGCTTTTGGTCTTCAATTCAGTTACCGAGAAAGCACTAACACAACATTAGCAAAACGCCCTATTTTATCGGGGCAGACTTTTTATAAATGCTCTTTTTAATATAAAAATGTAAAACGCTTTGAGGGTTTCAAACCCTTCAAGCGTTACAGAATCACCCTATTTTACTACTTTTAATAACACACGCACTAACTCATGACTCGTTTTTTAGGATTATTCACACTACTTTTATCTTTATTTATTGCAAACACAAGCACCGCGCAAACGGTGACAATTGGAACAGAAACGAACTTAGGGAGCGATGCTACAGGCTCGTTGCCCATCAATCCCTATTACGGGTTTAGTTATTCTCAAACCATTTATCTCGCCGAAGATATTGACGCAACGGGCAATATCACCGCCATAAAATACCATTTCAACGGCACGTCGTTGGCCAATAGCCGCGTGATGAAAATCTATATGTGTACGACAAACGAGGCGTCTTTTAGATTTGGCATTCAATCGTGGATTCCGCCGACTGCGTTTACCCTCGTTTTTGATGGCATTATTGACAGCGTGAGTGGCGATACATGGGTACGCATTCCCTTGACAACACCTTTTGCCTACACGGGCGAAGAAAATTTAGTGATTGCCGTGGATGAAAACAATCCCGATTACGACGGTGAAAATGACAAGTTTTACTATTCTAACGCGTTAGATAGCACGGAGTATCGCAGCCTATTTTTTATCTCTGACGATTACAACCCCAATCCAGATGGCCCTAAACCTAGCGGATTACTGACGCCTGCTTATGCCAACATTCAATTGGAAGGCTTAACATTCAATTGTAAAAAACCGAAGACCCCCTCAGTATTTGACATCACAGGAACGATGGCAATGGCTGCATGGACAGCACCGACAATTGGCCCAACGGTAACAAATTATACATGGAAAGTGGTAAATTCAAGCGCAACGGTGGATTCAGCCGCCGTTTCGACGGGTACAGGCGTGGCCACGACGGCCACAATAACCGCCTTAACACGGGGCTTATCCTACGATTTTTACGTTAAAACGACGTGTTCAGACCATAATGTTAACAGATGGGTTGGCCCTGTTTCTTTTACGGCAGGTTGCTCACCGACGACTAATTTTCCATTTGCTGAAGATTTTGAAACCACTACGGGCGAAGGTTTTGCGAGTTGTTGGACTGAAATCGATACCCTGCCAAACGGCAAACATTGGCATACCGAAACGGGAAAAGGCAACAACAGCAATCGCGCCGCCGTCGTGGAAGCCTCCTCGTATGAAGACATTTGGCTCGTTTTGCCGCCAATAACCTTAAACGGCAATCAACGTTTGCGTTATGCAGCACGCATAGGGTTTCCAGGAGAAAGCTATACGCCCGCAAAATACAATGTAAGAATTTCCACAACGGGCAAGCAACCCGACGATTTTACCACCGCCGTCACCGATACAATGTCTGTTAATTTTGGCGAATACCGCGACACAAGCCATAGTTTGGCCGCTTATTCAGGCAATGTATATATCGCTATTCACACCACACGGTCAGAGATAGAATACGCCAATGAATTGCACATTGACGATATTGTCGTCGAAAATATCCCCACTTGTTTAGAGCCGACCAAATTAGTCACCGCCGATGTTACCGCCGATTCGGCCACTTTATCGTGGACAAGCGACGGCAACACAACAGGAAAATGGCAAATTTACTACGGTTATACAGATACCCTCAATCCACCTTACAGTCAGGATTCTCTCTTGGGCAAAATGGTTATTGCCAACAGCAATCCCTTCGTTTTACGTGGTTTAGAACAATATGCGAACTACACATGGTGGGTGCGGCGCGTCTGTGGCGTCAGTGATACAAGCCGTTGGAGCAATCCGACAAGTTTCAGAACGCCCGCCGCTTGTGGCGTACCAACCAACATTATTTTGGCAACCGACAGCACAAACGCACGGGTAAGTTGGTCGAGTAATAAAAAGCCTATTCGGTGGACATTGTATTACGGGCCGGCAGATATCACAAGGGCACCTTACGAGTTCAATGGTTCTTTTGCTATTGCTAGAGAAAAAACGTTTACTCTTCATAATCTTGAATACCCAAAACTGTACAGCCTATGGGTCGTGTCGCAATGTGATACAATAGACAATACTTCTCCGACGGCGTTCAGTGATTGGTCGCCTAAAATTCCGCTTCAAACCTACGTTAAAAATGATTTTTGTACGTCGGCAACACCCATTGTTGTGGATACCAATTATGCAGCCGCCCTCACACACCCGACGCCGATGTATCTCGGCGGGGAAGGCAAAGTGGATAATGTCTGCAATGCAACACCTTATGATTATTTGGAAAACAAAGATATTTGGTACAAATTTGTCGCCCCTGCCGACAATAAAAGATTGATTATCAGAACTTTATCGCAAGACGCCCAAAACAAATGGCTTGTGGCGATTTACGACAGTTGCAACGGTGAGCCGATTCATTGTGCGACGGATAATTTTCCAAACGGTCAAACCAATATTGAGTTGTGCCCTTATCAATACACGGCTAATGCGACGTATTATGTCCGCGTATTTCCTCAAACCTTGCGGCCAATTGTAAGCAATCAGTTGGTTATTTATGCCGATACGACCACTTGCCCTAATGTGCCTAAAAATGATATTTGCGCCAACGCGACGTTCTTTGCGCGGGGTGATACAATAGAAAGTACAACTTTTTTGGCGACAAGTCAGACCAATGCGTTGCCAAGTTGTGAAGACCCAAGTGCCAATTTATACGACGTTTGGTTTAAGTTTTCAAGTGGTTCGGGCGCGAATCGCATCCTCAACACAGATGTTATTTTTGAAAATACAGACAGAGGATTCTACAATATGACCATTTATAAAGGCAGTTGTGGCGGCTTAAATGAAATATCTGCTTCTCCATTAGGTGATTGCGTATTTACGACCAATAATATCGAGCGACGGTTTATCAATCTAATGGGGTTGGAGGAGAATCGAGATTATTACGTCCGTGTATGGAGTACTGCTGAGGGGGAGCAAAGAAAATTTAACATATACATGGAAAATGTCACCTTACGCGATTCTGCTTTCGTGAATTACGCCTCAACACTTGGCGTGTGTGATACAGTGTCAACCATCGTGATTGATTCGACGAACAACAATCGGTGGGTGCCTATTATGGGTTACATGGATATTGTGGCCGAAATAAAGGCCAACGGACAGAATCTAGGAGAAGTAAAAACAAGTCTGTTTGGCGACAATACGACAGACTCATTAAGAACCTTTGACGGACAACCTTACGTCAATCGAAACCTACGTTTATCGGCTAGTAAACCCTTCGCAGCACCGATTTTAATGCGTTTTTACATGGCGGGTTTAGAGTGGGATTCCTTGAAATCTTACGATATTAATGTCAACGACACGACGTTTAGAGTTGTCCGTATGGTGGGCGATACGTCTTGTAAAACCGACGTTGACCCAACGGGTTTTACGCTTGCGCGAATGACGGATGCCAAATTAAAGAAATTAGACCAAGATTATTGCATCGAATACACAACATCCGCGCTCGGTCATTTCTTCGTGACGACAATTCCTAAAACAACGATTGTTTATCCAAACACCCACGTTTGTCCGTCTGAAACGGCTCAAAAAGATTCGCTCACGGGGGCAAGCGGCGGCATTTATACGGCCTTGCCCGTAGGTTTGTCCATCAACGCGACAACGGGAACGGTCAACCCGACGGCAAGCACAGCAGGGCTTTATACAGTTTCTTACGCAATTCCCGATTTATACGGTGGCGGCGTGGCCACGACAACAATCAAGATAGATACAATCACTCAAATCATCGCGCAACCACCTACGCGACGGGTTTTGACAGTTGGCACACCGATTACTTTATCCGTCGGTGGGGTAGGAGAGAACCTCACGTATCAATGGCGCAAAGACAGTGTTAATATTCTGAATGCAACAAATAAAACATTCGTCGTTCCTGCTACATCAATGGCGGATACAGGTGTTTATTCAGTTGTTTTGACGGGCAGTTGTGGCAGTAAAACGTCCATTAATACAACCGTTTCAAGCGATAATGGCGTCATTGTAAGTGCGAAAGTGTTTTTGCAAGGCGCATTCAACACAGCAACGGGTTTGATGAATGACAATTTGAGAACACTTAACGTCTTGCCAACGGTTGAGCCTTATTCTAATTTAGCGACTTTTACGCAAGTGAAAGGCAATAAAAACGCCACGGCTACCCCCTCAGTATTGGCGGCTTCGGACAATACGGCGGTCGTTGACTGGATGTTTTTAGAATTGCGTAGTTCAGCAGACCCCTCAGTAATTGTGGCCACACAATCGGTTTTAGTGCGTAGAGACGGCGTTGTTGTGGATGCCGAAGGCAATGCCGCTATCTATTTTGGCGATGTCCCGCAAGGCAATTATTACGTAGCCATCCGACACCGCAACCATTTTGGCGTCAGAACGGCCAACGCTTTAAATTTAGTAAAAGGTGTCGCAACGGCCTTTGATTTCACCACGCCGACGGCAAATATTTACGTCAATCCAAGCATTACGAGCAATCCGCCGACTAAAATCATTACCGTTTCGGGTGTGGATTATCGGACTTTGTGGACGGGCGACATTAACCAAGACGGTTTTATCAAATACAATGGGTCGAGAAATGACCGTTCGGCGGTTCTCCTAAAAGTTGGGGGTGTTTTGACGAACACATCAAGTGGTTATTCCTCGGAAGATGTCAACTTGAATGGCCTTATCAAATACAGTGGTTCATTGAATGATAGGTCAGTTTTGTTGCTCAATGTGGGCAGTATTTTGACAAATGTATTGAAACAACATTTATAGTAGAATTAAAAATTAAGAATTTAAAATTCGTACAGAAACTAATCCTTCCAACTAGCTTAAAAAGCGACAGAGGGTTTAACATCTTAGGAAGATTCCTTCAATCCTAAGATTCTGTTAGGAAAATTCAAATCTTAGTAAGCCAGAAGGAGGCTTACTAAGATTAAATATCAGCCATTTTAGTTTAAAAATGACACTCAAAATCTTTTTATTCAGCGTTTTTACAACCCTCATGTACACGTCCACACAAGCGCAATGTGCAGGTGGTTGCATTGATATTCAGTTGAGAAATACCCATTCGACCTTGGAAGTTTGGCTCATGCCGACAACTGCAACTTATACAGGCCCCGTGTCGGCCACTTTTACGATTTCTTGGAATGCGGCGTACATGGCTAATTTGACGGGTTACACGTCTATTATCCCTGAAATTCCCATAGCACCTTCGGGTACAGGTGCGACTGAAACAAGCGGTAGTAGAAAATACTTCGTGTATTCCGTTGTCGGCGGCAGTAGTTACACCTTGACGAGCAACACACCCGTCAAGGTGTTAGAAGCCGTGTTGACTGGCTCGGCCAATGCGGGATTAGGTAATTTTAGTATTGACAACGATGCGTTTACGGATGCCAATAATTACAGCTATTTTATTGATGTTGGTGGCCCCGACTTGACAGGTGCAACGTCGTCTATTGCCACAAATGTTGTTTTACCGCTTGAATTGTTGGATTTTAAAGCCGTTCAAGAAGATAAGTCGGTTGTTCTCAATTGGAAAACAGCAAACGAACGCCATGTCTCTCATTTTGAAGTTGAAAAAAGTTCCAATGCTCAAAATTGGACAACGATTGCCAATGTTCCGACATCCGACATCAAAAATCCTTTGTCATTCAGTAAGAATACTGAGGGGGCCTATTTTGCAAAAGACAATGATGCTTTTATCGAAAGCAACACCGTTTTGTACCGTTTAAAAATGGTCAATCAAGACAGCTCATTCACGTACTCAAAAGTAATAAGTCTCCAACGTACAGGCGATTTTAGTCGCCTGAAAATCTATCCAAATCCTGTCCACAACGCCCTTCAATTAACCATTGAATCAGATAAAAACACGACGCAAATCATTGACATTGTGGATATTATGGGTAAAATAAGCCAACACACAACGGTCAATGTATCAAAAGGCGTCAGCCAACAAACGCTTGATGTTCACGCGTTGCCGTCGGGTGTTTATTTTCTAAAAACAAGGGACAATAAAGGGCAAAATCAAACCCTAAAATGGGTTAAATTATAGCAAAACACATCTTCGGAGATGCAAAACACATCTTCGGAGATGCAAAACACATCTTCGGAGATGCAAAACACATCTTCGAAGATGTGTTTTGCATCTTCGGAGATGTAAAACACATCTTCGGAGATGCAAAACACATCTTCGGAGATGCAAAACACATCTTCGGAGATGTAAAACACATCTTCGGAGATGTAAAACACATATTCGGAGATGTAAAACACATATTCGGAGATGTAAAACAACATATTCGGAGATGTAAAACACATATTCGGAGATGTAAAACAACATATTCGGAGATGTAAAACAACATATTCGGAGATGTAAAACAACATATTCGGAGATGTAAAACAACATAT
>JAYTMW010000177.1:0-1535 GCA_043728105.1 Saprospiraceae bacterium
GAAATGACGGAAGAGCAAAACCGTATTTTCAACAAAATTATCACTTCAAAAGACTATTTTTTGCTTTGGGGGCCGCCCGGCACAGGCAAAACAAGCGTGATGTTGAAATATTTAGTCGGTCATTTTTTGAACAACACCGACGAAAATATCTTACTTTTAGCTTACACCAATCGAGCCGTGGACGAAATTTGTGAAGCCATAGAAAGCCTCGGCGAGCATGTAAAAAACGATTATGTGCGCATCGGTTCACGCTATTCAACGGCTACACGCTACCACGAGCAACTGTTGGATTTCAAGATTTCAAACGTCTCAAACCGTAAAGAATTGACGGGTATTATTCAAAAACACCGTGTTTACGTAGCCACTGTGGCATCTATGTCGGGCAAACAAGAGTTATTAAGTTTAAAAAAATTTAATCGAGTAATCATTGATGAAGCGTCCCAAATTTTAGAGCCTATGCTCGTGGGTTTGCTCACACAATTCGATCATTTCACGCTCATCGGCGACCACAAACAACTGCCCGCCGTGGTCACGCAACCGAAAGATGAGTCGGCAACCGACCACGAAAATTTGCATAAAATAGGGCTTTACAATTGCCGAAATTCCTTTTTTGAAAGGCTCTATAAACGCTGTAATACTGAGGGGTGGTCGTGGGCTTTCGACGTTTTGAGCCACCAAGGGCGTATGCACCAAGACATTATGGCGTTTCCTTCTTCGTTTTTTTACGAAAAAAAATTACAGATATTACCAACGGGTATGAACGATTTTCAGTTACAAGAGATTGATTTTCAAGTAGATACAAATAATGATTTTTTAACCGATATGATACTTAGAAAGCGAGTCATTTTTTTGAACACTGAAAAAGATGTAGGCAACGGGTTGAATAAAACCAATAGCCACGAGGCGGATTTGATAGTTACTTTGGTTAAAACTTTTGGTTTAATCTACGAAGAAAACAATCGCAAAATGCACCCGTTGAGTATTGGGGTCATCACGCCATATCGGGCGCAGATAGCCCAAATACAAGCAAAGCTACAAGCCGAAAATGTCCCAACAGAAGGCATCACCATTGACACCGTGGAGCGTTATCAAGGTGGCGCAAGAGACATTATTTTGCTCTCACTTTGCACTAATGATGTGTCGCAATTGAGTTCCTTAGTCTCTCTATCAGAGGAAGGTGTGGATAGAAAGTTGAATGTTGCGCTCACACGAGCAAGAAAGCATTTGGTGGTGGTCGGAAACGCTGAAATACTGAGGGGGTCGGAAATTTATCGTTGGTTCGTGGATGCGTATCAAGTGGCGGTTGAGTAATTGGGTAATTGAGTAATTACTCAGTTACTTATACTAAATTGAAAGTGGTTTTGGGATTCCTAATTCAAGGTCTCAATTGCCTCCATCTTCAGATGGGGGGCTAAAAATAAAATAACTAATCATTCCAACCCCCATCTGAAGATGGAGGCAATTGAGACAAGAAATGAAAAACCGAAAATCATTTTCACTTCAGTATAATTACAAATTACTTTAAATTTTTATCT
>JAYTMW010000178.1:0-6566 GCA_043728105.1 Saprospiraceae bacterium
ATTTTGATTGCTATTTTAGGTTATGCCATCTCGCCCGACGACACGCCTGATGCCAATCAACAATCGTTAACAATCGCTTTAAAAGACCCCGGTTTTTCCGTCAAAATGCTTATAATTAAAAAAAATAGAGTTGTTGAAACACGTGGTTTCTTTGGCAAAATGTTGTTTGGTTCAGAAAATGAAAATGATTTTTTACCCATCAATAAATATGAAATCAACGGAGATTCTATCATCGTAGAAAAATATGCAGGTGAAGATCCAACAACGGGTAAAATACTGAGGGGCTCTTCCCAACGTTTTCATTTAGCGGATGTGTTATATGCCATTAACGGTTCTAACTCAAAGATAGCAACGCTCAATAACCAATTTGTTTTTTATGATTTAAACAATCAAAAAACAGCCGTAAATACTGAGGGGGTAACGCAAAGTGTTGAAAATCAAATAGTTACGAATAAATTTCGACTCGGAACAGACAATTTTGGGCGTGATACATTGAGTCGTTTAATTCTGGGGGTGCGCATTTCTCTCCTCGTTGGACTCATTGCGGTCATTATTTCTTTGACTATCGGCATTTTTCTGGGCGCACTTTCTGGCTATTTTGGTGGTCGTGTTGATGAAGCCATCATGCTGATAATCAATACGGTTTGGTCTATTCCTACTATCCTTTTGGTGTTTGCAATTGTGCTGGCTTTTGGCAAAAGCATTGGAATCATCTTTCTTGCGGTGGGTCTCACGATGTGGGTTGACGTAGCACGTCTCGTGCGGGGGCAAGTGATGTCGTTGAAAGAGATTCAATTTGTAGAAGCGGCTCAAAGCATGGGTTTTGGCACTTGGCGCATTCTCACTCGCCACATTTTACCCAATATTTTAGGCCCCGTTATGGTCGTTGCTGCCTCCAATTTTGCTACGGCTATTTTAATTGAATCGGGTTTAAGCTATTTGGGTTTTGGCATCCAACCACCCACGCCAAGTTGGGGTACAATGCTCAATGAAAATTATGGTTACGCTATTGGTGGCAAACCTTTTTTAGCACTCATTCCAGCCGTTGCCATCATGCTGATGGTTTTGGCTTTCAATCTCGTGGGCAATGGCTTTCGAGATGCTTTGGATGTGAAAAGTAGAGAATAAAATTAAATTGGTGGGAGGTTAAATTGTTAGAATTTCTTTTTACTACGCTAACTATTCTAACTTTTACTACCTTTACGATTCATTTTTCAAGTGAAAAACGAATAAATACTTTTTTTCGCTTAAACAATTGATAATCAACAATTTAGCAATAAAATAATTTAACAGTATAACAATTCAACAATAAAATTAAGATGTTTTCAATCAATATTTATTTGCGTTTTGCTTTGATGGCTGTGCTTTTAGTAGGCGGCATTGCTATGACTTTTGTGTGGGGTTTTTGGTGGTCATTTCCATTTATTGTGGCAGGTGTTATTCTTACTATTGGGTATATTTTATTAGGAACCGTTCAATCCACTGCCATGATTTTGCAAACGGGCGATATGGAAAAAGCGGAAAAAAACCTAAGTTTAACCTTTTTTCCACAATGGTTATTTTCCACAAATCGTGCGTATTATTACATGCTCAAAGGAACAATGGCGGGCAATGTGAAAGATTACGAAGCTGCTGAGGTCAATTATGTTAAAGCTCAAGAGATTGGTTTGCCTTCGGATAACGAAAAAGCAATGGTGCTATTGGCTCTTTCTAATTTCAGAATTATGAAAAACAATTGGCCAGCTGCCGAGAATTTCTTCCGTCAGGTAAAGGCTTTAAAAGTGACTGAGCCGATGTTGAAAGAGCAAATTTCAGAGTTTGAAAAAGCCATCAAACAGCGTGGTCAAGTGCAAGCCTCACAAGCGCAAATGCGCCCAGGGTTTAGAGGTGGTTACATGCCTGGAGGGAAACGCCCACGTCCTAAATCGAAGTAACTCACTGATTATCAATGCTTTATAAAAATACTGAGGGGGTAGAATCGTTTTGATTTTACCCCCTCAGTATTGAAGCATCAGAAACTTAAAAACGTTTTATTTTAAAGCATTTAGCTTGAATAATTCGCTCAAAAACAGTAATTTTGTATAAATATTAAGCATTATGATAATTGCCAATCCACTTTATGATGTAGTTTTTAAATATCTTTTGGAAGATATTGATATAGCTAAAGAGTTGCTTTCAACTATTTTAGGAGAAGAAATTATCTATCTGGAAGTCAAGCCGCAAGAGACAGCTACGGAAATGTCATCTGATGGTAATATCCGCATTGTTCGTTTTGATTTCAAAGCGACCATAAAATCGTCTAATGGAGAATTTAAAAAAGTATTGATTGAATTACAAAAACTCAAAAAAGCATTAGATATTATGCGTTTTCGGGGCTATCTTGGCGATAATTATGGCAAAGAGGATGATATAATTTTGGGAGATGGGACGATAATAAAAATGCCTTTACCGATTGTCACCATTTACATCTTAGGCTTTCCACTGACGCACCTTAAAAACGCCGTGGTAAAAGTCAATCGAGAATATATGGATATGTTGACGGGCGAAGTTATAGAAAATGTGAAAGAAGATTTTATCGAATTATTGACTCATGATAGCTATGTGATTCAAGTGCGTCTTTTACCTTTAAAAACCAAAACAAAACTTGACCGTATTTTGCAAATCTTCAATCCTCAATTTAAGACAGACGACAAGCATAAATTGGATTTTACAGGGGATACAAATGAACCTGTTGTTCAAAAAATGCTCAATCGCTTACAAAGAGCAATAACCAATGAAGAAATGCGGCATAAAATGGATTTTGAAGATGAAATAGAGCGTATTTTAGAAAGAGAAGCTCAAAAAGTATCGGCTGAAAAAGACCAGATAATTGCTGAAAGAGATGATGTAATAGCCGAGAAGGAAAGCGTAATAGCCGAGAAGGAAGGCGTAATCGCCGAGAAGGAAGGCGTAATCGCCGAGAAGGAAGGCGTAATAGCCGAGAAGGAAGGCGTAATCGCCGAGAAGGAAGGCGTAATCGCCGAGAAGGATGCTGAAATTGAAGCCCTACGTCAATTGATTGCTTCTATGAAAAAATAACTCAAGTAACTCTTCTACATTCACATCAAAAAAGCCTTGAAAACTGATGCTTTCAAGGCTTTTTTGATAAATTTCATACAAAAACTATTCAAACACCGTCACTTTAAAAATATGTATCGGTGATTTATAAGGATTCAATTCCACAAAATTCCAATCATCTTTCCAAAAATACGTCTCTCCCGTGATTAAATCTTGCACGGATAAATTGGTTCTCCCCTTAATACCGAAAACCTCTTTTGGTACGCCTACTTCACCCGCTTGTGTGTTTTCAGTATCTAAATTTGCAATACACCATACGATATTTTTTGCCCCCTCAGTATTTTCAGAAACTTTCACATACGAAATTAATTTATCATTATTTGTTGGTGTAAAATGGATGTTCCAAGTGGTTTGCAAAGCGGTATTTGCTTTACGTACACGGTTCAAAAGTGTCATCAAATCAGTGATACGGTTGCGTGCATCCCAATCATGTACTTGAATTTCGTACTTTTCAGAATTCATATATTCCTCTTTTCCGTGGAAACTTTCATTGTAAGCAAACTCATAAACAGGGCCATAAACACCATAATTTGAGGACATCGTAGCCGCCAAAGCCAAGCGCAAATAGAACGAATTGGCATTGCGTGTGTGCAAATGATATGGCAAAATGTCAGGCGTATTGGGCCAGAAGTTCGGACGATAATACTCTTTGCTTTCAGTCTGTGTGAGTTCGGTCATGTACTCCGTCAACTCCGCCTTTGTGACCCGCCAAGTGAAGTAAGAATAGCTTTGGGTATAACCAATTTTACCCAAAGAAGCCATGATTTTAGGTCGAGTAAACGCCTCGGCTAAGAAAATGACATCGGGATATTTTTTTTGAACCTCCGCAATGCACCACTCCCAAAACGGAATTGGCTTCGTGTGAGGATTGTCCACACGATAGACTGTAACACCTTTTTCAATCCAAAAATCAAAAATACTTTTGAGTTCTTCCCACAGATTTTTCCAATCATCGCACTCAAAATTCAGTGGTACGATGTCTTGATATTTCTTTGGTGGGTTTTCAGCGTAAGCAATTGTGCCATCAGCTCGCCACACAAACCAATTAGGATGTTCTTTAATATATGGATGATCGGGCGCACACTGCAAAGCCAAATCGAGGGCAATTTCAATACCTAATTTTTTCGCTTCTTTTATCAAATTCTCGTAATCTGCCATAGTTCCCAAAGCGGGTTCAATGGCTTTATGACCACCGTGACGAGAGCCAATTGCCCACGGCGAACCAGGCTCGCCTTCTTTAGCCGTCACGCTGTTATTCTTACCTTTTCGATTGATTTCACCTATCGGATGCACGGGCGGAAGGTATAAAATGTCAAAACCGAACTCTGCAATGCGAGGCAATTGCTTCACCACGTCCTTGAAAGTACCATGTCGAGACACATTATCGGTAGCCGAGCGTGGGAACAATTCGTACCAAGAAGAGAAGCCCGCAAGTGTACGTTCTACCTTCACCCTTAGGTTGTGGTCGTAGGTGGTGACATGATTTTTTAAAGGGAACTCCTGCACCATTTTCGTAAAATCTTCTGAAATTACGGTCTGAACTGCCTTCAGATAGTTTTTTTTATCGTCTAAAACCTTGGCATAAACCAACATTTCCTTTGCTTCTGCCTTAGAATAATTTTCTGCATTTTGCTTCAAAAAATTAACACCCATTGCCAACTCAACGTCAATGTGTTGCCCATCTTCATATTTTTTCTTAAAACCTTTGTGCCAAGTGGATAGTGGATCAATCCAAGAGATGATTTTGTAGGCATACATACCTGTCTTATTGGGGGTGAAAGAAGCCGACCATTCGTCATTTGGCAGGGCTGTCATAAACACCTCTTGCCAACTTTTTGCCCCGTCGAGACGATACAACAACGACGCTCGAATGACATCATGCCCATCGCCAAAAATATGCGCCGTGACATCCACCGACTCGCCAATTGTTCTTTTTACAAAATAAATACCGCCGTCAATTTCGGGCTTCACTCGTTCAATGATGACTCTGTTTTGCATACATTCTTATGGTTTAGTTTTTTAATTAATGGGTAATTTATAGTGGATAACGGATAATGTTGTTATCAATTGCGAGTAGTTCATGTAGATTTAAAACATGAATTATTTAATTTGAACGACTCAATCGGACATTTTGACGTGATTTTAAGACAAAATACTGAGGGGGTGTCTGATTGTCAAAATTTTCATAACTCTTTGATAATCAGTATTTTAGTAACGTTCTCCGCTTAATATTTTTTAAATCGAGGGTTAAAATACAAGTGTTATTTTAAATAAAAAAATGAGATGAATATTTTTATAAAATGAATACGACTTAGTAATCGTCATCATCCTCATCACTCAAGTTCATTTTTGCACCCGCCAACTCATTGAAAGCGTGCATATCCTTCTCTTGTTTGGCTATTATCATACCTGTTTTGTAGGTTTCAAGTGCCTCTGCGGGACGCTCCAAACGCTCATACAATTTACCCAAATGGTAATATAAGCCCACATACTGATGGGCCGTTTCTCTAAGTTTGAGATAGAAATCAAGAGCCATTTGTGGGTCGCCCAAACCGTCGTGTTCCTTCGCCACGGCAAAAAGCAAGAAAGGGTCATTGGGTGAATCTTTGAGAAAATTTTGTAGTTGTTCGAGTCGAGACATGATATTTTTATTGTTAAATCTACCTATCGGCAGACAGGTTGTTGTATTGTTAAATTGCTAAAGCACAACAATACAACAATTTAGCAATACGACAATACAGCAATACAACTCACTTCAATTTAATAGTAGAATGTTGCTTAAAAAGTTTCCGAGAATCGTCCCAAATGTAGATAACTGAAAGCGGACAATTGCAATCTTTGGGTTCATAAAAACCTTCTTTATCATCATTCGGCGGACTCACGATGAGTAAGCGGCTGTCTTTTTTGAATTGATAAAAACTACAACTCCAAGGGGCATCATACACTCTGCCCGTCTTAATATCCAACATCGCACTCATTTGGCGAGTGGGGCTGATGGGCCAAAAAGCCAAGTAAAAATGACCTGCATAGTTGACTTCACCTCTTTTCCAAGCCTGTTTGAGGGCATTACGTTTTCTATCTGAAAAATATTTGGCGTTAAGTGGTTTTACCCGAGGGCCCGAATACATCTCTACACCGAAAGTTTCAAACAGCACTTTGGGCGTAAATTTTCGCTTCGTGGCGGGCAAATTCTGAGCCGTCATGCTCTGCACATGAGCCATTAAGAATAAAAAGGTAAGTATAAAAAATTTCATTCGCTTTGAGTTAGGATCGGTTAAAAGTTGTTTTAAAGTTGTTTTAAAGTTTGTGCTTTTATACTCATCTGAAATTGGTTTTGGGATTTTCTATTTCTTGTCTCAATTGCCTTCATCTTCAGATGGAGGATTGGAATGATTAATTTTTCCTGTTCTTTTTCCCCATCTGAAGATGGAGGCAATTGAGACCTTAAA
>JAYTMW010000179.1:0-6412 GCA_043728105.1 Saprospiraceae bacterium
GTCGAGACGGATTTATCCGTCGAAATACACAATTGAGCATTTCGACGGATAAATCCGTCTCGACGGGTTCGGATAAATCCGTAAGCTACATACCCAAAATCACTTTCACAATATTATAATAGTTTGAGTAGTACGTTCAAGCACCCCCTCAGTATTTTTCAAGTTTTCCACCTGCCTGCGGCAGATATTGGATATTTTTTTTTAGGAAAAAAGAAGAGGTAGTTTCCCCCGTGCGTTGATTTGGCGTATCGGAAAAATGAACGAATGGATTGCGGGGGTCGTAGAGACAAGGCATGCCTTGTCTCTACAAGTTTACACCCTAACCAATGCCAAATTAATGCACAAAACCCATTCGTTCATTTTTTCGATACGCCAAATCAACGCACGGAGACCTACCTCTTCGTTTTTCCTAAAAAAAAATATCCAATACGGCAAAATACTGCGTTGACCAATCCTTTGATTGAGCCGCATAAATAAGGTTTATACCGTCTTTCTTTGCCCCAAATATAAACCCAAAATAACCAAACCTGTGCCTATAAAAGTATAAATTGTTATCGGTTCATCAAGAAAAAAATAAGCGTAAATAAAACCAAAAATAGGACATAAAAACAACCATAACGCCGCTTTAACGGCATCTATTTTTAAAAGATACAACCATAACTGAACCGCCCCATACGACACGGGAATGACCAACCACATCACAGAATACCAAAAACGGCTATCAAAATGATTCTTTTCTATGTCAAAAGTGAAAAAAGTGAAGGGCAAAAGCAAAACGCCGCCAAAAAAAACTTGCCAACCATTGATGGCCAAACGGGGCAATGTCCATTCTCGACTCGAATAATATACCGTGCCGATGGAGTACGATAACATGCTGCCCAACAAGATAAAAATGCCTTCGATGCTGGTGTTGCCAACGCCGTTTTTGAGCAACGGATAGGTGGCAATGCTCACGCCCACCATGCCCAAAAACAAGCCCATCCACACGTTTTTAGATACGTTTTTGCCCAACCAAAAAGCGGATAAAACGCTGATAAACAAGGGATTAGTCGCTATTGACAACGTACCGATGCCCGCCGCCACTCGCTCCATCGCCAAGCCAAATAAACCGAGATAGAGCGCAACATTTAGAAAACCATAGATGATTAATGGCATCCATTCCTCTTTCGTGGGCAGCCGATACCCCCTCAGTATTTTGGCTGAAAATATCATCATAATGCCCGCTATGAAGAAACGGACATCCGCAATCACGAAGGGTTGGGCTGATTTTAGACCGAACTTGGTGGCGGTTGAAGCGGAGGCCCAAAGCATGGCAAAGAGTAATCCTGCGAAAAGGTTTTTCATATATTAAGGGTTTCGATTAAAACCACAGATAACACTGATTGAACTGATTTTCACTGATTCTGATTTCTTTTAGTTTAAAATAAAAATCAGTGAAAATCAGTTCAATCAGTGTTATCTGTGGTTTTAATATCTTATTTATTCACCACATTTTGCGGCGTGCCTTTCAAAAATGCCTTCACATTTTGAAGGGTAATATTAAGCAAACGTTGGCGGGATTCATAGCTTGCCCACGCAATATGGGGCGTGATGATACAGTTTTTCACACCCAATAAAACCGACCCCTCAGTAGGTGGCTCGGTTTGCAGCACATCCAAACCTGCCCCTGCGATGATGCCTTTTTCTAACGCCTCTTTTAAATCATTTTCTATGACCAAACCACCTCTTGCGGTATTGATTAGCAAGGCCGTTGGCTTCATCAATGCTAAATTTTCTTTATTTATAAGTCCTTTATTTTCAACGGTTAAGGGTGCGTTTAGACTTAGAATATCACTTTCTTTAAACAAGTTTATGAGCGAAACATAACGTACACCTTTTGGAGGAGGCCCCTCAGTATTTCCTTGTTTTGGGGACATTAAAGAAGGCATATTCTTTCGATTTACAATGATTTTCATACCAAAAGCCTTCGCTATTTTGGCTATTTCTTTGGCGATGCCACCATAGCCATATAGCCCCAAAGTTTTGCCCGAAAGTTCCGTTATGGTGGACAAAGTGTAGCAAAACTGGGGCTGTTTTCCCCATGCGCCTTGATGCACACTTTCACTATGCGCCCCTACCCTATTGGTTAATTCTAAAATCAAAGCAAACGTATGTTGCGCCACGGATGCGCTACTGTAACCAACCGCATTTGAGACGATGATGCCTTTTGCTTTGGCGGCTTCGGTGTCCACAATATTATAGCCAGTTGCCGTTACGCCGATGTATTTTAGCGTTGGCAAAGCAGCAATTGTTTCCGCATTGACGACCGTTTTATTGACGATTAAGATGTCGGCATCTTGCGCTCTTGCGATGAGTTGGTCGGGTGGCGTGTGTTCGTAAATAGTTGTATGGCCTATTTTTTTGAACGCATCCCAATTGAGGTCATTGGGATTTAATGGGTGTCCGTCGGTAATGACTATTTTTGGTTTTGGCATAACTAATTGATAATCAGATACTTATGATATTAAATGGAACTTAATTTGCAATATTATTGAAAAATACTGAGGGGGTAAAGAAAAAGGTAATAAATAGTTTTTTAAATAAATAATTAATTGCGCAATAAATTGATTATTTAATTAAATAGTTGCTTAGTTAAATAATTATTCTATTTTTGCTCAAAATAAAGCAATTTATGGCTAAAATAATCATGTTTGGAAATCAGAAAGGCGGGGTTGGCAAAACCCTCGTATCGGTTATGACGGCAACGGCTTTGGGCCAAGCTCCATTTAATCTTAAAGTGGCTATTGCTGATTTGGATGATCAAAAAAGTGTGACGTATGCACGGGACATTGACATTCAAAGCTATCCCGAAGGCACGAGTTTACCTTTTGATGTGTATAGCCTTACTGTTCCCGAATTGCAAAAGAAAATCACTGAATTAGACCGTGATTATGATGTCTTATTCATTGATGTGGCGGGCAAATTGGACGTAAATGTGGATGTTACGCAACAGGAAATCACGAAAACCATGATGTATGTGGATTTGTTGTTCGTGCCGTTCATTGCGGGCAGTTATGTTTTCACGGCTACCTACAATTATTTGGCTTTTGCGGAGCAAGTGAAAGCGGCTCGAGCCTTGCAAACTCGACAATTGCAAACTTATGGGTTCGTGAACATGTATCGCAGTCGCTCACGGGCCAATCAGATGCTTTTGCAACATATTGAATCTCTAACGGAAAACAATAATCTCAAAATGATGGAAAATTACTTGGGTGATTATGCACTTTATAAGGATTCGGACACCGTTTCGAGTGTTTATGACTTGAATAGCTCAGATAGTGCCGCCCAAAATTTTGCGGAATGGCTCAATGAATTTGTAAACATCATTCAAAAATAAGACTATGAGTAAGATAAAAAAACAAAATATATTGCCCATTCCTTCTCAATTCGATAAATCTAAATTGAAAACTACGGGTACTCTGCCAAACTCGGATACAGTTGATAAAACGGTCGCCAATTTGACAGGCAAGACGCTGATTACGCCCACCGAAGAAGACCTCTCTCCTACCCGACCCGTCGGGCGACCTAAAAAAATGCCCGCCGCAGGGCGTGTACCTTACAACACGATGGTACACGAGGACAATATCATGAATTTAAAAATTTTAGCCGCCAAAAAACGGGTATCGGCAGCCGATTTATTGGAAGAGGCTTTATTGGATTTCTTTGAGAAATATAAGGATGTGTAGTTGGGTGCTTATTGAACCCGTTGTTGGCATAAGTAAATAATTTATTACGCAATTAAATAATTATTTGATTATTCAATTATTCTAAAAATAAGGGGTTTTGCACATTGATTTTAATTCATTGCGCAATTATTTATTTATTCAAATAATCAATTAATTAAGAAAATCCGTGCTGATTGTATTTACTGCGCAATTAAATAATTATTTATTTATTTATTTAAAAAATAAGGTTTTAATACTTTTGTTTTAATTTACTGCGCAATTAAATAATTATTTATTTATTCAATTATTCTAAAAATAAAGGTAGTTGTACCCGATTTTAATTTGTTGCGCAATTAATTAATTATTCGAATAATTAATTAATTGCAAAATTGTCTTTAATTCTATTCATTGCGCAATTAAATAATTAAATAACTATTCAATTATTCAAAGAACAAAGGTTTTATTGTCTTAATTCTAATTTACTGCGCAATTAAATAACTATTCAATTATTTAGTAAATTCAAACCCGATGAATAACTGCCTATTATAATTAATTTATTGCGCAGTTATTTATTTATTTAATTATTTAAAAAATAAAAAACCAAAAAATACTGAGGGGGTAGCTGAATTAATTTAAAAGCAAGTTCGGGTAATCAGGGTAGGGGTCTTTCAATTTAAAATATTGCTAAAATTATTTCAGATAAAATAAATAATTGATTAATTAAATAGCTAATTAATTGCGCAATTAATCAGTATAACTTCGCTTTGGTGTTTAAACTTTTTTTTAAAAGACTTCAAAGTAGTTTTAGCGATGAGCCGTATTTTGGGCTTGTTTTTTTTTGATTTAAGCGATTCTGTCACGTATTACCCGATGTATTTCTTCAAAATCAGAAAAATTGCTTAAATCAAAAAAAATGCACGTTGTACAAAAAAGGAATTATGAACTATTTTATAATTTATTGCGCAATTAAATAATTATTTAATTAAATAAAAAATCATTCAACATTCAAAAAAATCAATGTTGTTTGTTTTATTCTATTTAAAAAAGTATTTTAATGTTTTAAGGCTCTATAACTTATTGATAATCAGATAGTTATGAGGTTTACTATCGGTAATTTAGGGTTTACTATCGGTAATTTAGGGTTAAATATCTCTAATTTAGGGTTTACTATCGGTGATTTAGGGTTTACTATCTTTAATTTAGGGTTAAATATCGGTAATTTAGGGTTAAATTTATTTCTTTTTATCAATATCTTTTCTACATTTGCCAAACTATCGCACTTTTAGGGTAATAAAACTCATAGTCAACATGATAAAGAACGAAAAAACAAAGCCTAAAAAATTGCTTCCGATAAAAGAAGCCAACGATACGGTCTTGATTAGAAAGGCCAATGAACTCGTGGAAGCGAAGTATAAATTTGACATTTGGGAGACTCGGATATTCCTAAAAATGCTCACAATGATAAAATCCACCGACACGGGTTTTAAGGAATATACCATTTACATTGGTGAATTTATCAAGGATTTTCAGTTGACAACCAACAAACAAGTTTATCAATTAATCAAAGATGCGGCTGAAAAGATGATGAAAAAAGTCATCAAAACGAAGCTCATGACCGAAGAAGATGGCTTGATGGACTTCATGTCACCCTTAGTAACGGGCTTCAAAGGCAAGGACGAAGTGGAAGGAAGTTACATCAAATTGTCGTTTCATCCCGACATGAAACCACTACTTTTGGAGTTGAGTCGGCGGTATTTGACCTACGATTTTAGGAATGTGGCGAACCTTTCAAGCCCATATCATGTGCGCCTATACGAGATTTTGAAGCAATATGAACGCTTCGGACAACGCCGTTTGAGCATCACAGACTTCAAAGATTTGCTCGGAATTGGGGATGAAGACTACAAACTTTATGGGCATTTGAAGAGTGATGTGATACTCAGAGCGCAACAAAGACTGAAAGAAAACACCGATATTTCGTTTGAGTTTGAAGAAGTTAAGCGGGGTAGGAAGGTGACGGAAATCATTTTTAAGATATATCCGAACCGAAGAAAACGGGTTTCAGCCGATGTTGTGACCGAAGCGGCGGCCCCATATCAAGCCTTAAACATCATACCTGTTGTTGAAGAATCAGCTATTTCTGAACCACTTTTTGAGAAATATTATCCGATAGTAGGGGAGTATTGGGGTGTCAGTAGCGTAGAATTTAAGAAGCGAGTACAGCAAAAAACGGAAGAAGAAATTCTCATGGCGATTGCTTTTACGAAAGAGGCCATCAGAAATGGCGTGGTAAAAAACCCCGCAGGATTGTTCGTGGAGTCTCTCACCAAAGGACTGAAAACGAAGGAGCAAATCCAAAAAGAAGCCGCTGAAATGAAGCGGCAAAAAGAAGCTGAGAAGAAAATTGTGTTAGACAATCTAATAAAAGAATTGGAAGATTTTGAAGAAAAATATATTAAGGATGTGAATGAAGCTATTCGAGAAATCACAAAAGATGACCCCACAATTGCAGAAAAAGCCATTGAACGCATTAAAGAAAATCAAAAGCTTTTAGGTGAGCGCATCACCGACAAAACGATTGAAGATTTTAGGCAAAATGAGATTTTGAGAGGATTGGTTAAAAGGGAAATTATGGCGGCTTATCCCGAAGTTTTTGATTCAATTATGACGGAATTTGAGGCTACGACTAAGGATTTGAGAGAAAAAAT
>JAYTMW010000180.1:0-2406 GCA_043728105.1 Saprospiraceae bacterium
CTAAAAATTGCGCTTGTATATTTTCTTTCATTTTGCAAAAATAAAAACGACTTTCAAGATTTTTAGTAATTCTTGAAAGTCGTTTGATTTGTTTATGTATCGGTTCACTTGCCTTTGTCGGCAGATAAGGTTTGTTAGCCGAGTTCTAAAAATAAGTAATAAAACGCTTAAACTTCGGTATATAAATCCGACCTGTGTGATTAAAACATCTATCATCTTGAAACCACCGATTTTAATCGGTGGGTAACGAATTATTATGCCCCATCTATCTTCTTTTCAAAAACATCACATCTATACATATTTGGATGTTATGTTTTGAAAAGAAGATAGATGGCATTAGTTGGTTTGCATTACCCGCCGATTAAAATCGGTGGTTTCAAGATGATAGATGGCATTTGGAATTGTTAGTAGCATAAATCGTATAAATCAGCCGATACAATGCTATTCTAAATAAACTTTACCCGCTTTAAAATACCCTCGTGCATCTTCAATTCTATAAATATACAGACCTGAACCCATGTCCCCCCTCAGTATTTCGGTGATGTGGGTCTCCAAATTTTCTCGTCGGCGCACTATTTTTCCCGTTACATCATAAAAAGTAATGGCGGCGTTTTTAATATCCACGGGCAGTTTTATGGTCAATTTATCCCTTATCGGATTTGGAAAAATGCTGACACCTTCCAACTCTCGAATCTCTTGTGTCGGCACGGATAATCCCGTTGTATCAAGTGTATAAAGCGCAACCAAAACCATCATTTCATCATCGGAAGTTGCCCCAAAAGTCAATGATTTATCACCTGTGTTTTTCCAAGTTGCTTGATGAATGATGCCGGCGGAAAGGTCAACAGGAATCAGTGGGCTGAAAAAGCGCATCGGAATATGTTGATAATCGAAGTAAGGCGAAGCGCAAGCTGGCACACCGTTGGGGCAAGAAGCATCATACAATATTTCTCCTTTGGTCTTGTCGGGTAGTCGTCTAAAAATTTTATAGCCCGTTCCGTACTTGTGCGTATGACCCATCAAACCCCACATGTAGGCTTTTCCGAAAAGGACAAAAGGCTCTTCAAAAGTTACTGTCTGATTGTTATTTGGAATTAAAATTTTAGTATTTGGTATCAACTGCGCAAACATTTCTTGCTTGGCAGTACCCGCGGGTTGGGTATAAAAATTGAGATAAGCCTCAGCTCGATAGACTTGATTGGCAGAATAGTTAATATAATGTGTATTGAGATCCAAAATGCGATTTTTGGGCCACTTATAGGCGGTGTTATCAGGCAACTTCAAATCCAATCGCTCTTGGACAGCCGAAACCAGATTGATATTGCTATGATAGGCATTTAAGCGAAGACCTGCCGCAAGGTTGGCGGGCGTGGTCGTGTTGGTGTAATTGTAAATGATAAAATGGTGGGAATAATTGGCGATAATGTGGTCAATACGGTTCACTTCTACGTCTTTTTCCAAATTACACTCCCATTTTTGGAAATATTCTACTTCATTGCCCGCTTGCCCTTGCGGTGCTAAAAAGAAGGGACCCATTTTTATCTGAAAACCCTCACCAACGGCGGGGGCGGCAGGGGCAGTCTCAAAAGCGGCCAAACCTCTGCCAACTGTATCATAAAAAGCCACGATACGGGCTTCGGGAATGGTTGCTGTTTTGGTAGCACCATAAAGAATCCATTGGCGGAAAATTTCCTTCTCTACTTTTGTCAAAGCGGTGCCTGATTTTGGCATCATGCTGCCTTCGCTTGCGCCCAAAGCACCATAATATTTATCAAAATCACCATTCGTTTTGTGGAACAAAAAGCTCAAATCTACTCTGCCTGGGTAAACTCTTTTGTAACCTTTGGCTAAGGCAGAAGCATTGACGGGGGCTGCGTTTACTAAATTGGTGTAAACAACGGCAGCTTTATCTGCGCCACTGCCTTCGAGATCAAGTCCACCAGATTTTTGTGCGTTGCTGTGGCACGTGGCGCACTTGGCTTGCATGATGCTATATACTTTTGTGAAGGCAACGGTCTGGCCCCTCAGTATTAGCGGTAAGATTAGGATAATTGTAAGATAAATTTTTTTCATTAGTTATAATTTATATTATTATTTTTCTTATTTTGAGTGCAAAAGAAAAAGCTTTTATTTGTCGAACAAAAAAACGAATAAAGGGGGACTTTTTTAGTTAAAATCGAAATTTTAACGAAAAAAATCATAATAAATTAATATTTTAAAGTAGAAACCAAGTGGGTATTTTGACCATATTTTTCCTCATCGGCATTTTTGCATTGGTGCTTTTGGTGTTCCTTACTGTCCGTAAGAACGCTTTTTCGGGCGAGTCCGTTACTTATAAAAACTTTTTCTTTGGATTTTTAATGTTGGCAACCTTGGTTTGTGGCGAGTTGGCGTACTTGTGTTTTT
>JAYTMW010000181.1:0-1795 GCA_043728105.1 Saprospiraceae bacterium
CACGCTTGTTTTGCCTGTGCCGGGCGGCCCCCAAAGCAAAAAATAGTCTTTTGAAGTGATAATTTTGTTGAAAATACGGTTTTGCTCTTCCGTCATTTCGGCGAAGTGCGTTGGTGCGTATTGCGTATTGCGTATTGCGTCATCGACTCGTTCAGGTGGATTTATCGTTAACAACAAATCCCGCTTGACTTTTGGCGCACGGGCAAACTCAAATAAGCCACGATACATGCCCACAAAACCGCTATCCAAAAGGTCGTGTTCGACGTGCCAAAATTCGGATGATTGAAAAATTTGTTGATTGAGTTGTCGAGACCGCAAACGCACCGTCAAAGTCTCTTTTTGAATGTCAACAAGCGTGCATTTGAAAATTTGATTTCTTAGAACGGCCCCCTCAGTATTTTCGATGCTCGGATACAAAACCACAATATCACCCACCCGAAAATTCGCCAAAGGATTGGTCTTTGCTGTCTTCTCAAAAACAATCAAAGCGTCCTCGGAATAGCTCGTATTTTCCTTTATTTTTAAGAAACTAAATATATTATAATTCTCTTCTTTTTCACTCAAACTATTGAGCCACAACGAGGCCACACCGTTCAAATTTTCAACGCCCTCCACACCCACTTTTGCCAACTGATGCTCACGAGCGATGAAGCTACTGAACGCCTCAAAATAAGATTTTTCGGTATCGTCTAAGGTATTATAGGTTTTATCAAAAAGGTCAATATCTCGTTTTTCAAAACCCGTGGCTACTTTTAAAAGGTTGGTAATCAGACGATTAAATATATTACTTTTTTCTTCTTTATTTTTACTCAACTTAATCAAAGCCTGTTCGAGAGCTAAAATTTGATTCCGCACGTTCAAGGCTTCGTACTGTTGCGTCTTCACGGAAGGGGCAAATTTTAGATTGTCTTTTTCTAAAACAGAATATAAAATGTAACAAGTTGGGTCGAGTTTTCCTTCAAAAGCGGCATCAATTAAGAGGTCGTAAAGCAAGGTTTGAGTGAAATGATTGTTGGAAATACCATAGACATTGGGCTTAAAAGGCTTGCCACTTTTGAGTTCCACGATGGCGGATTTGGTGGTGTTTGGCTCTTG
This sequence comes from Saprospiraceae bacterium, assembly GCA_043728105.1. Classification (GTDB taxonomy): domain Bacteria; phylum Bacteroidota; class Bacteroidia; order Chitinophagales; family Saprospiraceae; genus JAAFJT01. Next base: position 1,096 of record JAYTMW010000181.1, read on the forward strand.
ATAAAACAAGTCGAGTCGCCCTTGTAAACCATATTTTGCGGCGTAAAAAGAAGGCTCTAAATAACAGTTTTCACGCAAAATGCCCTCCTTCGGCAACCCCTCAGTAATCACCCGTTTTAGGTGCATAAAATGCCCTTTTGTCTCCTCAAAAATCTCTCTAACTTCTTTATCATTGTACGTACAAAATACCAACGGATTGATTCTGAACGTTTTGGGAAACGTTTCTTTGAACGTAATATCGGGATTGGCGGTCAGTTCATCCAAAAAATAATTGGCAATATTTCCCTTCATAATGCTCGTGGTGGGTTCATAAGGCGTAAATTTTTTGAGCAAATGCAGCAAAGGTTCAGCCCCTTCTTTTCTAAAACACTCCGCAATTGCCGTCACATCAAGCAAATGATCGGGCTCAACCACGAAAGCCCGTGGGCGCAACACCCCCTCAGTATCAACCTCCACATCGAGCAAATGAAGGGTTAAAGGGAACGTAAAATAATGGCGCATGACGGCAATGGTAGCCCTAAAATTTTCGTTGCGCTCGGTCAAATTATACCGCACAAAAACGGTTTCGGAAGTCTCTTCGTCCACCGCTTCGAGGCATTCTCGCTCGGGCCAATCCCGCAGCGCAACCACCCGCACGAGGGCTTTTTTACCCTTAATTTCGATGGGTTTTATGTTGTAAAAATTGGAAGGCGGCAGTAGT
>JAYTMW010000182.1:0-21468 GCA_043728105.1 Saprospiraceae bacterium
AAGTAGTGAAAAGAGATACCGACGAGCTTATTCAAATCCCATTGATCTTCCAAATATTTACCGTTTTTATCCAACATTAAATAGCAACATGAGGTATCAAAACGGCATTGCCAAGTGATGGTATCGGGTCTTTTTTTGAGCCTTGAAAAGAGGTTTCGGGGAGATGAAAAATGGTCGCCTTTGTCAAAATGATAGGCTTTTAAAATGGGTTGGGGTTGCGCTAATAGGTTTGCATTTATAAGTAAAAAAAAGAAGAAAATATAGCTTTTCGACACGATGAAGGCACTAAATACTGAGGGGGTCTGAAAACAAGATAAAAATATTTTTTTTATATAAAACATTGATTATGAATCAATTATAAAAGTTTTTAAAAGTAAGAAAGGATATTTTCTCTTTGTTTTGTCATTCCAAAGGAATCTCTTTTACATGTGTACGCACAAAAGAGATTCCTTCGGAATGACAAAAAATTATTTACTCACCGTCTTAATCAAAGTACCTCTCGAAATCCTATCTGTCAGCTTCATACCATTCAAAACGCTCAACTCATTCAACCGTTTTTCAGGTGTTCCAAAACCTTTCAAAACCTCTGAAACTGTGGCATCATACAACACCTGTTTCACCCGCACACGCTCAGGCAAAACATTGATTTTTGAAGGGTCTGTCAACGGACGAAAAGCGTACATCGTGTTCCCAAAAAGCTGTTCGTAGGCAGGATAATCTTTGCTATCTGCCGCACCGATGAAGCTATAAATCAAGTTGTTGTACTGAATCATCACGTTGCGCACCATCACCACTTGCTGTGGCCCTTGTTGCTGTTGACCTTGTTGTTGTTGCGGCACTTGTTGGCACACTTGATCCACAGCGGGTAAGCCATTTATCGTGGTGCGTCCGCCGCTGATGCGTTGCAATTTATAATTTTGGACAAACGTATCCGCCGCCGCTTCGGGGCTACTGCCTTGACCCAAAGCCATAATCATCATCGCTTTTTGGTCGGGCGAACCCATCGCAAATTGCGTTGGTGAGTTCTGATGCTTCCACTGAGTGGGTATCGGAAATTGAAATTTGAGTTCGGGATGATAGAAAACATTGGCTTCTACGTAACCCTGTTTTGGGTCGTCGCCATAGATAATGCCATCAATTAAACGCAAATAACTATCCCGATTAACATTGTAAGTGCCTGGATTTTTTTGTTGGTATTCAGTCGCCATGTTGCGGCAATTTATGTGACGCTCGCCTGGATCGGGATGCGTGGACATGAACGTTGGAACGCCTTGTCCGCCTTCTTCGCCACCACTCAAACGTTGCAAAGTCAAGAAGAAATCGCCCATTTCCTTAGCATCATAGCCCACTTTTTGGGAATATTGCACGCCCAAAACGTCTGATTCTGATTCGTGGTCACGGCTGTTTTTGAGCATCAGTAGCTGCATACCTTGACTCAATTGCTGACCATATTGCGCCAACTTTGGCGAAGCAATCATCGCCCCAATCAACACCACTTGACTCAATATTTGACTTGTCTGCGAGCGTGCGCCGTGCTTTGCCGTCACGTGACCAATCTCGTGTCCTAACACACCATTAAGTTGTGCTTCATTGTTGAAATGCGCTAAAATTCCCCTTGTGAAATAAACATATCCACCTGGCACGGCAAAGGCATTGACCACGGGTGAGTCCATTACTTTGAATTGAAAAGGCAGCGTTGGGCGATGCGAAATCTTTGCCATTGCTTGACCTTTTTCGTTCAAAAAAGTTTGTAATTTTTCATCGGGATAAACCCCAAATTCGGCTTGAATTTGAGGGTCAGAAGAAGCACCAAGTGCTTTCTCTTGTGACTCTGACATAAAACTCAATTCCCTTTTGCCCGTTACAGGATTGCGAGAACACTGATTAAAAAGGAATAGAAAACTGACCAAAATGGTCGCTTTGGATGCAATAGGAAGTAGTCTCATATTTTTTAAATTTTATAAAATTTAAGTAAAAATAAGAAAAGGTTTGAGAAAATACTGAGGGGCCCATTTTTTATCTAAAAAAAATATGATGAAATCAAGCATAAAGTAATTGTGCCTTTGGAGAACGTTGTTTGAAAACGATAGTTAAACCCTCAGTACCGAAAAGGTTCGGGATGTCGATATACTCATATTTTAATCGTTTTCTCTAAAAAAAAATCCGAGATGCACTTTGCACTCGGATTCTATCGAAACGCCACAATAAATTTTTTAATAAGTTGCACTGTAGCGGCGAATTTATTCGCCGTTCAACACATAAAATATTGATAATCAATGTTTTATGTGTTCAGACGGCAGATAAATCAGCCGCTACAGTGCTTAAAAAGACTTCGTGGGAGGGGGCACGAAGCCGTTAAACGGTAAGTTTCTCATAGTACACATAAGACCAAACTTACATTTTCTATGGAGGGAAAATGTTTCTTTATATTAGGTTTATCGAAGTTGGGCTTTGGTGGTTTTAGGCCGCCGTCACCGCTTGTCATAGTGTTTGTTGTAAAAATAGTTTGTGCATTTGTTTGTGTAACTAATATGGTGCAAATATACGTCTATTTTTATTAATGAAAGCTATTTGGGTATTTATTTTTAATAAAATAATAGTTTATTTATTTTATCATTTATTTGATTACATTTATCGAGCTCTATAAATCATCTCGTTTTTGTTTTAAATCTATTTAATACTTCTCCTTGTCGAATTTTTTGGGAACACGGTCTTTTTTTTTGAACTTTGCGAAAGGAGTTGTTTCACACAGAGTTAAGGAGAGATAACAGAGAGATATTTTTTAAAAATAAAACTCCTTTTTCTCTCCTTAGTAATATGTAAAAAATAACATGGTATATATGAAGTTTTTTTTGAAACACAACTTGTCCCGACCTTCATCGGGATAGGCACATAGGACACATAGATTAATATGTAATTCACTAATTTTCAACGAGTTGTAAAAATAATTTCTAAAAACTATGTGTCCCATGTGCCTATGTGTTTCAAAAAAAAGACCTATTTATTATTTAGTTGTTACTTAGCTCTGTGTGAAACAAAACTTATGACTCCAACTTTATCACATTTTTTAATTGTTTTTTATGAGAAACCTTTTGTCAATTCTTTTGCTTTTGCTGTGTGCTTTTTCTACAAAAGCCCAAAAACTACAATCGCCCGAAACGTTTATGGGTTATAAGCGAGGCGAGCAATTCACGCCACACAATATTATGGTGGATTATTTTCGCCACGCCGCCGCCAATTCCGATTTGATGGTTTTGAAGGAATATGGCAAAACCAATCAAGGTCGCCCGTTGCTTTTGGCTTTTATTTCTTCAAAGGAAAATTTGCAAAATTTAGATAACATCCGACTCAATAATTTGCGGCGGACAGGCATGGCGGAAGGCAAAGCGGACAACACAAACCCCGTGGCCATCACGTGGATTTCGATGAACGTACACGGCAACGAACCCGCTTCGAGTGAGACGGCCCCTCAGTTGTTGTACGAATTGTTGAATCCAACCCGTGCGGACACAAAGGAATGGTTGAAAAATACGGTTGTGATTATTGACCCTTGCGTCAATCCAGATGGCAACCATCGCTACACGCATTGGTACAATAATGCGGCGGATAAAACGCCCAACGTCAGCCCCGATGCACGTGAGCATCGTGAGCCGTGGCCAGGGGGGCGTGTGAACCATTATTTGTTCGATTTGAATCGGGATTGGGCGTGGTGTACGCAGATTGAAAGCCAACAACGCATTGCTGTATATAAGGAGTGGATGCCGCACGTGGTGCCTGATTTTCACGAAATGGGCTACAATGCGCCTTACTATTTTGCGCCCGCCGCCGAGCCGTATCACCAATACATAACGCCGTTTCAGCGTGATTTTCAAGTAGAAATAGGTAAAAATCATGCAAAATACTTTGATAAAGAGGGATGGCTCTATTTTTCTAAGGAAGTTTTTGACTTGCTTTACCCAAGCTACGGTGACACTTATCCGACCTACAACGGTGCAATCGGCATGACTTATGAGCAAGGCGGCATCGGTGCAGGTCGTGCTATCACGATGGAAACAGGTAATGTTTTGACGCTCAAAGATAGGGTCGCCCATCACTTGACAACGGGGCTTTCGACGGTGGAAGTTTCGTCCAAAAATGCCCGCCGCTTGGTCGATAATTTTACTGATTTTTTCTCAAAAACAGCCGCTAATCCGAATGGAGCTTTCAAAACTTTTGTGGTGAAAGGCACGAGTGGGCAAGGTAAAATCAAGGCATTTTGCGCTTTGCTCGACCGTCATAAAATAAAATATGGTCGCATAAAAGGCACTCGCCCAAGCACGGGTTACGAGTATGCGACGATGAAAGAGAACACCCCCCTCAGTATTTCGGAGGATGATGTGGTGGTGAGTGCTTATCAACCGCTGTCGGTTTTGACGCAAATTTTATTAGAACCAGAACCCATTGTATCGGATTCTGCAACGTATGATATTACCGCTTGGTCGTTGCCTCATGGCTTTGGTTTAGAGACTTTTGGTTTGAAAGAACGCATTGACCCGACACAATCTTATGAACCAAAAATGGTTGCGGCTGCGCCAAAAGTGGATAAGGCTTATGCTTACGTAGCGGAGTGGAATAGCTTGAATAATGCCAAATTTGCGTCAACTTTGCTACAAAAAGGCATCAAAATGCGGGCGGCGGCGACCGATTTTGAAGTGAATGGTAAAAAATTTGGACGTGGTTCACTCATCATTTCGAGAGGTGACAACCCCTCAGTATCCGAGCGTTTTGACCGTGATGTGACGGCTGCGGCTGCCGCAAATGACCAAACAATGACCGCCGTGACAACAGGTTTTGTGGACAAAGGCTACGATTTTGGTTCGGGTCATTTGGATTTGCTCAACAAGCCAAGCGTTGCGCTCCTTTTTGATGATGATGTGGATAACAACAGCTACGGGCAGATGTGGCATTATTTTGAACATGACCTTGATTTGCCGATTACGCAAATAAAATTGACAGATTTGAATCGAGTCAATCTCTCAAAATACAATGTGATTTGTATGACCGACGGCAACTATTCCAATTTGGATTCGGCGAAAGCGGAGAAGCTGCGTCAATGGGTTTCAGATGGTGGTCGCTTGATTTTGATTGGCGATGCCGTGGGTGCTTTTGAGGAGAAAAAAGGGTTCGATATTGTTAAATTTTCAAACAAAAAAGACAAAGATGCGGCGGAAGAAAACGATGCCGCCTTACAAAATAAACGCCGTTTTATGCACTTCGACGAGTTTGAGCGAGACGGCATCAGCGATGGCAACCCAGGCTGCATTTATCGCAACATTGTTGATAACACCCACCCGTTGGCTTATGGTTTGCCGAACTATTATTTTTCTTTGAAAACAAGCGGGGCAGCATTCCAACTTTTGAAAGGCGCATCAAATGTGGTGTATATGGATGATAAAGCCAAGCCGTTGGGCTTCATCGGGCATCGTTTGAAGGGGAAAATGAAAGGTACGCTCACGTATGCCACGCAAAGCATCAGACGTGGCACGGTGGTGTATATGGTGGACAATCCTTTGTTCAGAGCGTTTTGGTATCAAGGAAAATTGCTGATGTCGAATGCGGTGATGATGCCGATTCGGTGATGTTTGGATTGAGAATTAAGAATTTATTGTGAATCAAAAAGGAAAGGGAATGTCACTAACGATTCAAATACCTGTTACAACGGAACATTATCTCCGTGAAAATGCCACCCGTGAGGGCATGTCATTAGAGCGTTATATTGCGCAGTTATTGACGGCAACAAGTATCTCAAACAAAAAGAAAAAAAAGCCACTTACAGAGACAGAGCTTCTAAAAAACATTCAATTGGATGTTAAGGTAGAAGATTTACAAATGTATATTAGCTTGAAAGAACATTTCAAATCAGGTAAACTTAACGAGCAAGAACGTGAAACGCTGATTCAATTGAATGAGTTAATTGAAATTGCTCATGCTAAACGTATGGTTTACATCGCCGAATTAGCAAAATTACGCCATATTTCACTTGAAAAAGCCATGTTGGATTTAGGCGTAAAACATGTTGCTGCATGAGGGCTTCTTTGCGTAATGCTGTTTGTGAAAGAGCGAGAAATTGTTGTGAATATTGCCAAATGCAATCAAAAAAGCCACCTCTTGTTTTTGAAGTGGCTTTTTTGATTTTCAATATTCTCTTTCCTACCCCCCTCAGTATTTTGAGCCTTTTCAAATTTATAGTACATCATTATTCAGCACGTTTGCTTTTTTATGTAAAGTGCATGAACGAGCCGAGATATGACAAATAGCGGTGATGCTAAAAACGGTTTCTAATTTGTACGTTTTTTAATAAATGCCTTATCTTGCGTCAAAATTAATAAAGAATGGAAAGATTACCAGGTTTACCAATAGGGCTACAATATTTTGCGGAAATTCGGAAAAGTGATTCAATTTACATAGACAAAACACAATATATCTATGAAATATGCCGCCCACCGAGTCGCCCGTTTTTTTTATCTCGCCCACGTCGTTTTGGTAAGTCACTGACATTGGATACAATAGCCGAGTTGTTTTCAGGCAATCGGGGATTGTTTGAAGGGCTATGGATTGAAGATAAATGGGATTGGTCATTGACCAACCCTGTTATTCGTTTATCGTTAGACTCGATAGGGCATGAAGGAGGGTTGGAAAACGCCCTAAAAGACGCACTGCATGATATAGCCAAGAATTTTAAAATTAAATTACGAAAAAAACAAGCAAGTACTTTATTCAAAGAATTAATTGAAGCAGTTGCAGAAAAGACGGGCAAACAAGTCGTTGTTTTAATAGATGAGTACGACAAACCCATTATTGATTACATTGACCCTTATAATCTAACGAAAGCGAATGAACAACGGGATATACTAAAAGCATTTTTTAGCATCTTAAAAGGCAGCTCCAACCATATTCGTCTGTTGTTCATAACAGGTGTTTCCAAATTTGCACGGGTATCCATTTTTTCAGATTTGAATCATCTGAATGATTTAACATTGAATAAAAAATATGCCGCTCTGTGTGGTTATACCCAACAAGAATTGGAAGACAATTTCAAGATGTACCTTGAAAGATTGCCCGATGGCACGCTCGAAAAAATGAAAGAGTGGTATAATGGGTACAGTTGGGACGCTAAAACCTTTGTTTACAACCCCTTTTCGGTGCTTAATTTCTTTGAACATGAAGCCTATCGCAATTTTTGGTTTGCCACAGGAACACCTACTTTTTTACTCAAACTGATGCGTAAACGGTTTGCGTACAAATTGGAAGAAACCGAAGTCAGTGACTTAATTTTAGAATCGTTTAGGCTTGAAGAGTTGGAAGCATTAGATATTAATTCTTTGCTTTTGCAAACAGGTTATTTGACTATAAAAGAAGTGACACCTTCGGGAAAATTTATACTTAATTACCCCAATCGAGAAGTTAAACAGGCCTTTGGACAGTTTTTATTGAGTGAATACACACATACGCTCGTAACGGTTCCTTACGGGCCCAATATTTTAGATGCTTTAAACAATGATAATTTGGCAGAAGTGATTAAAATTATCAACGACTTGATAAAATCCGTTCCCGATCAAAACTATATCAAAGACCAAGAAAAGTTTTTTCACGCCATTATTCATTTGATTTTCACAATGGTCGGGTCAGACCCAAGAAGCGAAATGCACACAGCAATTGGGCGTATTGATACCGTCATTATCACGTCTTCTCGCATCTTTTTATTTGAATTTAAGATGAATGAAACACCCAAAGACGCTATTCAATGTATCAAAGACAGAAAATATGCAGATAGTTTAAGGCATTTGAATAAGCCGATAACGGGTGTAGGTGTCGTTTTTTCGATAGCGCAAAAAGGGGTGGCAGAGTGGGATAAAGAAGAGTTATAAAAATTGGCTCAAAAGGAACCCCCTCAGTATTTTTGATAAAAAAAATCTAAAAATGAATAAATACATAGCCACACTCGTTTTTTACCTTGTTGCGTTCATCATTTTTTATGTTGTAAACAAGTATAGCAACAGCCCACAAGACGGTGGATTAAGTTGGAGTAGCATCGTTATTATGGTGGGTATGCTTGCTATTTTGGTGCTTTTGGGTATTAATGTTTATAAAGGATTTAGTGTGGATAAGGCATATTTTATTTTGGCGGGTATTCATCTTTTGGTTTTGATTGGGTTGGTTTATAAACTTTTTTTATAAAAATTATAGAAGAAGGATTTAGTAAGAAAAATATTAAGACATAAAAAAGACGCAAGATACCCCCTCAGTATTTTTAATAAAATGAACTAAAATGAACTAAAATGAATATAAAATCTAATATAACGCTTTCAGAGGTAAAAAAAAGATTTAATCAATTAGCACCTTTACCATTTTGCATAACAGGCGATTACGAAGAAGAAGAACATGAAGGTGCTTTTCTACATGAAGGTGATTTGTATCTATCTAATTTGAGTCTTGAATTTGAAGATTATGATGAAGATAATACCCCTTCTGTCATTATCATTACAGGTTCATTAATTGTAGAAGAACTTATTTGGAATGGACAAACAGACTATGGTATCTGCCTTTTGGTTATGAAAGATTTAAAAGCACATGATATTGTGGTTGGTGGACAATCAATCTGTGTCTGGGGTAACCTTGAAGTTGTGGATATTTTATGTGGTGTCTATAATCATGGAGATATGCACGTAAAAGGTGATATAAAGGCACAAGTTATAATTGCCAACGATTTTCTAATGACTTGTGAAGGTGATTTTATAGGTTCAAAATTAGGAATGGGTGGATTTTATCACACTCAATCGGATACATATCTTGAAGCTGACAATAAAGATTGGGATATGGTTTTTAATGAAAAAGTATTTGATGACTATGGTTTTTCTTTTGAAAATTTAGTAAAATGTTTCAAAAATAAAGAAGATGTTCGTATTTCAGAAACGCCCATAGACTATGATTTTCTTACTTTTTTAAAGCCTATTATTACATCAGGCCTAATACCCCAACATCATCCTTACTTTCTGGAATTGTCCAATCAAAAATTAGAAATACATCATAATCGTTTGATTTTAGAAGATAATAATGATTTTGTTTTTAAATATTTTTTGGAAAATGAAAAGATCATTGTTGAAAAAGTTGAAACATCAGGTTCTAAAAACATAGAAAAGTTACCTATTTATCTATCACAAAAAGCCTATCGGTTATTAAAAATGGTGTGTCGTGAGTGGACAAAGCATGAAAAAAAAGTCAAAATAAGACTTAGTGCTGTACCCCATTTTCATGCCATTTGGGATAGGTTATTAGAAGAAGAACAAAGAGAAAGTATAGTAAAACGTATTAAATTAGCCTTAGAAAATCCCGCATGGTATTGTGAGGTTTATCAAAATGATTGTGAAAAAAGGAAGGACAATGTTTATACTCAAAAATTGTATGTATCCGCTTTTATTGATGCTCTTGTAGAAAAGGGAATTGCCGTGTTAATGCACGAAAAACAAAGTTTAGAAGACACCAAAAATGCTTTAGTTCACTTAGAAGCATTTTCAACTGGATTTAATGAAGGCAAACTAATACAAGCTAAATGGGGGCGCAAGTTGTTTGCTTTTTCAAGTGATCTCATGGTTTTAAATGACGCTTTACCAAGCCATTCAACTTTTGTTGTAAGAGTATTTAGGCTTTTCCCCGAACAATTTGTCTTTTTCTTAGTAGATAGGAAACCGTTTTTGGATAAATATCTTAAACAATTATTTGAAGTTTTTGAATTGAGTTAGAGGGTCTGTACGCTTCCCTATTCTTTTTAAAGACCGATAAATTTGCTGGTTTAATGATTAAAAGTAGTAGTCAACCTATAACGTTCTATTTTATTGTTGTGCTATTACACTGTTTGCTTATCATAAAGCACCCCCTCAGTATTTCAACCATTTTCCCATCCCCAAAACCCCCATTCAGAACAAATACCAAGAGTTTCATCGAAAAGGTTTGAGAAAAGCATGGTTTAATGATTAGGATTTTTATTTTTGTTAAAATCATTTTTTATCCAAACTAAAATCCAATAGAAATGAGAAACTACGCCTTGTTATTAAGCCTTTTGTGCTGCCTTTTTATCCAAAAAACCACTGCCCAAAACAAATTATCCAAAGCCAAGTTAGAGGCTCTTCAAAAAGAAATCATCGAAGAAGTGGATAAGATGAAAGACTTTTCCGCCCAACTCAACGATGTCATTTTCAGCTATGGTGAGCTGGGTTTTCAAGAGACCGAAACATCGAAATATCTCACACAACTCCTTGAAAAAGAGGGATTTACGATTGAAAGAAATACATCAGGTATCCCTACGGCTTGGATAGCTAAGTGGGGAACGGGCAAGCCACTCATTGCCATTGGCTCGGATGTGGATTGCATTCCGAAGGCCTCCCAAAAACCGGGTGTGGCGTATCACGACCCCATCGTGGAAGGCGCACCGGGGCATGGCGAAGGGCATAATTCGGGTCAAGCTCTGAACATTACCTCGGCTTTGGTTTTAAAAAAAATAATGGCTCGTGAAAAGCTATCGGGTACGCTCATGCTATGGCCTGGCATTGCGGAAGAACTCGTGGGTGCGAAGGCGTTTTACGTGCGTGATGGACATTTTAAAGACGTGGATGCTTGCATTTTCACGCACGTAAACAGTCAACTTTCGGTCAAACATGGTGACGTGGGGCAGAACGGTTTAGTGTCCGTCAAGTTTAATTTTGAAGGCGAAGCGGCACATGCAGCCATGAATCCGTGGCGAGGCAAAAGTGCTTTGGATGGTGTTGAGTTGATGAATATCGGATGGAATTTCAAGCGAGAACATTTGATGCTCACGCAACGCTCACATTATGTTATATCTAACGGTGGCGACCAACCAAACGTCGTACCGTCGAAAGCAAGCGTTTGGTATTATTTTAGAGAACGGACTTATCCACGGGTGAAGGAACTTTACGAAATTGGTAAACAAATTGCGCAAGGTGCTGCCATGATGACTGGCACAAAAGTCAATTGGGAAATTGTCGGCTCGGCTTGGCCTTCGCATTTCAATAAACCGATGGCGGAAGCGGCTTACAAACACATCCAACGGGTGGGCGTACCGCAATGGTCGGAAGCCGATCAGACTTTGGCAAAAGCCCTACAAAAAGAGCTTGATTCACCCGATAAAGACGGACTTTCAACGAAAATTGATACACTTTTGGAGGTCAGAAGCTCGATGGGCGGTGGTTCGGATGACATTGCGGACATCTCGTGGTCGCTCCCTACCATTACTTTGGGCTACCCTTCCAACATTCCAAGTCTGCCGGGGCATCATTGGGCCAATGCAGTTTCGATGGCCACGCCCATAGCGCACAAGGGCATCACGGCGGGTGCAAAAGTGGAGGCTTTGACGCTTTTAGACCTTTTGAATGACCCAAAACTCATCACCGATGCTTGGGATTATTATAAAAAGGAACAAACAAAAGAGATAAAATATGAGCCGCTGATTGCGCCAACGGACAAACCTGCCATTCTGTTGAATACAGAAATTATGGCAAAATTCCGTCCTGACATGCGTAAGTTTTACTATGACCCGACGAAATATAAAACCTATTTGGAACAGTTGGGCATTAAGTATCCAACGGTTAGAGTGAAGGAAGATAAGCAAGGCGGTGGGAAGTGATTTGTTGATAATTCCCTAAAAAAATGTCGGTATGAGTTTGAACTCGTACTGACATTTTTTATTTATTCTAATTAATTTAATTTATAAAACCTGTAAAATCAATATTTTAGAGTTAAAATACTGAGGGGTATAAAATTTAGTGCCAATTAATCTTCATAAAACAATTTAGGGCAAGTTATTACCCATCATCCACTATAAATTACGCTTTTTCACCTGGTTGCGAGGATGAAACATCATAATCGTTTCACGCAAATAAGCCGTATCCAAATGGGTATAAACCTCCGTGGTAGTGATGCTTTCATGTCCGAGCAAATCTTGTACAATTTTGAGGTCGGCACCGCCTTCTATTAAATGCGTAGCAAAAGAATGACGGAATGTGTGAGGACTGACATTCTTCTCAATAGCCGCCGCTTTTGTTGCCTCTTTTATGATTAAAAAAATCCAAACACGGGTTAAGGGTTTACCTCTTTGATTTAAAAAAACAAAATTTTCATATTCGGGCATCGTTTTTATTTTGTTACGCACATGTTCGAGATAAAAATTGAGGTGCTTCATGGCATCTTCTCCGATGGGCACGAGTCGTTCTTTGTCGCCCTTGCCAATCACCGTAATATAACCTTCGTGAAAATAAAGATTCGATCTTTTCAAGTTCACCAACTCCGAAACCCGTAAACCACAAGCGTATAAAACCTCTAAAATAGCTCGATTGCGTAAGCCATGAAAAGTGGATAAGTCAATGGTTGCGAAAATTTGTTCCACCTCATCCACCGACAAAACGTCGGGAATATGGCGTGCTAATTTGGGTGCTTCTATGAGGTCGGTGGGTGCAACGTCAATAATATCTTCGAGCAAAAGGTATTTATAAAATGCCTTAATTCCTGATAAAATTCTTGATTGCGAGGTGGCTTCTAATCCCAAATCATTTAAATACGCCATTAATTCACTAATCAATTCGGGTGGAACACTCGTTGGCAAATAGCTAAATCCTCTCAGCGTAATAAATTGTTGCAGCTTGGACACATCTCTAAAATAAGCATCAAGCGAATTGGGCGACATACTCCTTTCGAGCATCAAATAGGCCTTAAATCCTTTGAGGGCGTTTTCCCAACTTAAAATAATATCTTTCATGTTGTAAAGATAGATAAGGGAATGATGAATGATAGATTAGGAGCGATGAATTTGTATATCATTGAAAATTTTGCGTTTACAATAGGTACGATAATATGTATTTTTTTCATAAAAAAAAGGTACCGCTTTGTAAGAGCTATACCTTTTTTTGAAACGATATTTTAACAAAAATCAAGTCTAATGCGTTATAACAAAGCGTTTGGAAACCAAAATATTGCCATCATTATCCGTGACGGTCGTGATGTAAGTGCCGTCCACAAAACCGTTAAGAGGCACTCTGATTGTTTGTTGATCACTCACTTTCAATGTCTCAGCATGATACTTTCTTCCTAACATATCATTAATGGACAATGTATAAGTATCTGATTTCCAATTTTTTAAATCAAAAAACACAGCATCTTTAGCGGGATTTGGATACGTTTCAAAAGAACCCGCTACCCCCTCAGTATTTTTGACAGAGGTGAGCGGTAAAAACTTATAATTTATAGATACTATAGAATCAGTATTTGCTCTAAACCCAAAAACAGCGATGGGTTCTTTGGCTGTACTATTCCAAAAATAAACACTCGAACTTGTGTCTATGGGCGAAACGCCAATGGTAGAGGCATAAGACGTAACATCATTCCATCCAAAAAATGGGATTTTGGCTTCCAATAAAGTTGTGTTGTAGGAAACTCTTTTTTCTCTTAAAACAGTGTAGTTACCACCCGGGATTTTGATTGTTCCCCACCCATCAACGGTGTCTCTGCGATTTGATTTGTATGTTACCCTTATCGAATCAGGTTTGATAAGCAGTGAACTCAGCACCGAAGCGGGCAGCACGGATGCAGGCAGAGTAAGATAAAAACCCCAAGTCGTAACGTTGTTGGAAGGGTAGGACAAAGGCGCACGACGGTCTAACTGAACTGGGGCAAACGGGAAAACGATTTTGCCAATTGAGATAGGTAGTCCATTGATAAAAACACCCCGATAGCCTAAAATTTCAAACACAGAAGTTGTTTTGTTAATGGCTACTTTTTGAGTATCGTTTAAAACAACCATTAAGTCAGCGGTAGGGAAATAATTTGTTACAGACGTGTCGGCCGCCCGATAACGAAGGCTATCATTGCCCACGCCAGTCGAAATTTGCCGTAAAAAACTGTAATCCCAAGTCAAATTCGTTCCTTTTGCGGGTGTTTTTGCCAAATTGATTGTTTTTTGACTTGCACTTGCCGTAACCAAAACATCCCCAGATGAAGGAAAATAAGCGTCTGTTAATGAAATTTGTGCATTTCCTAAAATTGAAACACACATTAAAAAAGCTGTTTGAATAATTTTTTTCATTGAAATTTAGTTTGAGTTAATAATTCTTGGTTTTGGATATAAGGCGCTAAACAAAAAATAATCTACCCAACTTAGTCATTCTATTTCCTTTACTCTGCGTTAAATTCTTTTTAAATAATCTATTATTTCTCAAAAAATTTGTCTTAGTTAAAGAAAATATAAAGACTAATTTGGGTATGTTATTTTTTGTTTAACGCCTAAACAGTCACGATGTCAGCACTTAAAACTACTCTTTTTTAAAAAAGTATTTGAAGTAAAATATACGAAAGGCAGCATTTTATATACATAGACGGACAATTGGGGTATCATATTTTATTAAAAAAGCAAAGAATCAAAAAATATAAGCCCATACTGAGGGGTATTTTTTTAAAAAAGCTAAATTTGCGCTGTTTTTAAAATAAAGCTCAAAATAAGCATTTATTTTATAAAGCATAAGTTAATGAAAATCAAACTATTAGATTTTTTTACACTTATTATTATCCAATTTTTTATCAATTACTAAAAAACATATCTATGTCAAACAATCTATTGGCGGGTAAGCGTGGCGTTGTCTTCGGCGCATTGAATGAACAATCTATAGCTTGGAAAGTAGCGGAAAAATGTATTGCTCAAGGTGCAACCATCGTCCTTTCAAATGCGCCCGTAGCAATGCGGATGGGTGAAATAAAGGTATTGAGTGAGCAATTGAAATCAGAAGTGATTCCTGCCGATGCCACCAATTTGGAAGATTTGGACAAACTTTTCACGCAATCGCAAGAGATTTTGGGTGGAAAATTGGATTTTGTTCTCCATTCCATAGGTATGGGTGTGAATGTACGCAAGGGCAAACATTACACTGATTTGAACTACGAATGGCACAAACAAACGATGGACATTTCAGCCACGTCTTTCCATAAAGTGATGCAAACGCTCTATAAACAAGATGCGATGAGCGATTGGGGCAGCATCGTTGCGCTCACATACATGGCTGCGCAACGCACGTTCCCAGACTATAGCGAGATGGCAGAGGCGAAGGCAATGCTCGAATCGTATGCACGCAGCTTTGGCTATCATTTTGGCGTTAAGAATAAGGTGCGGGTGAATACAGTTTCACAATCACCAACTTGGACAACGGCAGGTTCGGGTGTGAAAGGTTTTAAAGATTTCTTTGATTATGCCGATAAAATGTCACCTTTGGGTAATGCTCCTGCGGAGGCTTGTGCAGATTATTGCGTTGCGGTTTTTAGTGACTTGATGCGTTACGTGACCATGCAAAATCTTTACCACGATGGTGGCTTTTCTAACATGGGCATGAATCCTGCGGTGCTTGGTTTATAATTTTTTTTAAATATAAAACGTTGATAATCAATTACTTGCATAAAAATATAAAATTTATTTTCACAAAACGGATGGCCTCATGGGCTATCTGTTTTGTCGTTTTTAGCCTCTCTTGTGTTTGGTTTGATAGGGCTTCATTGATGGCACAAGGGCGACCACCTGGCGTGGGAGGAGACCCTAATAATCAATCTGCATTTCCTACCGATACACTCGATATGCCCGAAGAAGAGGAGATTGATACGGCGAATATTGCCTTCTTTTTTCCGAACAATCCCGGGGTCATTTTTCCTGAAAATGATTCACTTTTGGATAATAATTTTCAGCAATATGACCCTGCCCGTCGTCGTCGTTTAGATTATTTTAACTTAGGTAGTGTCACCTCCGCAGCATACCCCTCAGTATATCAACCTATTTTTAGGAGTGGTTTGGATATTGGTTTGCATCAATTTGACATATATCAACTAAAAAATAGTGATATTCGATTTTATCATCAAACTAAGCCTTTTACGGATATTTATTATTCTGGAAATGAACAAACCAATTCTGAAACGGAAGCAAAATATGGTCGAAACTTTGCCAATGGTTTGAATTTATCCATTGACTATAGACGGGTCACTAATTTTGGCCTCGCCGACAATGCCGTGCCTGTCATTCAAAGGACTATTAATGATACAAATCAAGAGTGGCTCTATCAAGGTATGCCTCGTGGGCGTGCGGTGGCTTTTGGGGTCGGCTTTTGGTTGCATAAAGAAAAATATGATGGCTATTTGACTTTTACGTCTAATCTTGTTTCTCAATTTGACAAAGGTGGCATCACAGGGGACTCTGTTTTTAGAAAAAGAAACCCAAGCTTAACTCTTTCACCACGCCTTTCAAGTGCTTTTACTCGCCATGAAAAGTATGAAATTTCTTATTTGCATTATCTTAAACTCAATAGAAAAGACTCAACGGGCGCAAAACGGGCTTATTTAGCTTCACATGACATAAAATATAAAAGTGCTTTTTATCATACAGGAGATCCTTTTGGGGCTAAAAGTTCTGAATCTAAACCAGAACAATCAGACTCAATTTTTTATGGTAATTTTATAACAGACTCTCGTGGTATTCGTTTTTTGTTGAAAGAAAAACAAATTGAAAACAGTTTCAGCATCAGCACCACCCGAGCAAGGGTTTCAAAAGACTCTACAAAAACGGCAAGCGGGCAAAGTGATTGGGTTGAAGTGGGCATCACACACTCTTTTCATACCGTGGATGACGAAGCCGTCCAACGGAGTTTTAACAACGTAATACTGAGGGGCCGCTTCAATTTTACGCCCAACGATAATTTGAAAGTGGAAACGGCAGCACAATTTAATATTTTAGGTTACAACATCGGTGACTATCGTTTAAACGGTGAAGCATTTTTTAATTTAGAAAATATTGGTAGTCTCAAACTAAAAGCCATTAGCCAGCTCTACGAACCAACTTGGTTGCAAAGCAATTTGACGCTGACTCAAAAGCCTTTTTGGGAAAATAAATTTTCAAAAACTTTGGAGACATATCTGTCTGGAACACTTGCCATTTCTCGCATTGGTTTAGAAGGCACGGTGGCTTATACGCTCTTGAATAATTATATTTATTTTGATAAAAAAGCAAAAGCACAACAAGCCAACGCACCCCTCAGTATTTTACAACTTATTGTCAATCAGAACTTTACACTTGCAAGATTTCACTTAGATAACACCGTAGCGATTCAAAAACCCACTGAAACATTTTTGCGGCTCCCTAATTTCTACACAAAAAATAGCTTGTATTGGGAAGGAAAGATTTTTAAAAAAGTGATGCTCACCCGCATAGGTGCGGACGTGCGTTACAACTCAACGTGGGCTGCACCAAGTTATATGCCGCTGACGGGGCAGTTTTTTACCCAAGAAAATGGTGACGTGAGAGCTTATCCTTCGCTTGATGTTTTTCTATCTTTTAAGGTGAGTAGTTTTAGATTTTTTGCAAAAGTGGAAAATGTTATAGGCAGTTTTGGCACGGATGTTTATTCTCAATTGTATGGTTATCCTGTGTCAGACCGTAATTTTCGTTTTG
Organism: Saprospiraceae bacterium; assembly: GCA_043728105.1. GTDB lineage: Bacteria > Bacteroidota > Bacteroidia > Chitinophagales > Saprospiraceae > JAAFJT01. Next base: position 17,522 of record JAYTMW010000182.1, read on the forward strand.
GCATTCGTTGGCAATTGTTGAATTAAGAAATTTTACAAGTATCAAAATTAAAAAGCGCAACTTATTGATTATCAATAAGTTGCGCTTTTTAATTTTTCTTTATATTAGGGATGAAGTAAAAAAAAGCCCATTAATTCATTTTAAAAGGAGCCATGAGATGAAATTCTGGAATGGTGGCGTTGAATCTACTGCCATCCCATTGGCGGGCAAATAAATAACTACCGTGCATTTTTCCGATTTCGGTTGTGAGATGAGACCAAGACACATATTGATGCGATTGCCCAGACTGCAAAATTGGTTGTTCACCAATAACACCTTCTCCTTCCACTTCTCGAACAGTGCCGTTAGAATCAACAATATACCAATGGCGACGGAGGAGTTGAACGGTGAAATCACTCTCGTTTTTGATTGTGATACGGTATGCAAAAATAAATTTGCTTTCATCAGGACGACTGTAATCCTCTTGATAAAACGTTTCAACGCTTACTCTAATACCATTTGTTACTGTTATTTCCAAAGCCTTTTTTTTTAATAAGGTAAAAAAAATATACCTTTTAGAATTTAACGCAATATAAGATTACATCAAAATCAAGTATAACCACAAAATTTAGCATCAAAGAAAAAGGATAGTTTAATCTAAAACAAATTAAATTAAGCTATCCTTCAAAATTTACAGTATTCGCAAAAAAAGGGTCTTCAATTTCAAAATTTGTATTGAAATGACCTTTTTTTGAAATTTTTACACTTTTTTCAAGTGCAAAAAACCATTAACTAAATCTTCGGATTCTTGCAAAGCCGTTTTCAAAACATCATTAACAATAATTTTATCAAATTTATGCTCAAAAGTCAATTCCTCAGTGGCTCTATTGATGCGTTTTTGGAGGCTTTCGGGCGTTTCTGTTTTTCTATTTTTTAATCTTTCAAAAAGCACCTCTTTTGAAGGCGGCTTGATGAAAATAGAAAGCGATTCATCGGGATAATGTTTTTGAATATTTAAAGCACCTTTAACATCCACGTCAAATATGATGCACTTGCCCATAGCCCAAAGTCGTTCTACTTCTTTTTTCAACGTACCATAAAATTGATTGTCATACACTTCTTCATATTCTAAAAGGGCCCCCTCAGTAATTAAGCCTTTAAAAGCCTCGGTTGATAAAAAATAGTAGTCAACTCCATGCTTTTCGTGCGGGCGCATACCACGATTGGTCGCTGAAACAGAAAACGCCAACGAATCGAAAGTATCAATCAAATGATGAACAATAGTTGTTTTACCCGCACCAGACGGAGCTGTTACGATTATAAGTTTTTTCATGTATTCTTAAACTAAATTAGCAATCAATTCTTTCATTTTTTCCAATTCATCCTTCATCTGAACCACCATGTGTTGAATTTCGGATGAATAAGCCTTTGAGCCAAGCGTATTTATTTCACGACCAATTTCTTGCGTGATAAAATTGAGTGTGCGCCCTTTTGACGTATTTTTTTTGTCGTCCATCGTTTCAACAAAATAACGACAGTGTTGTTCTAAACGAATTTTCTCCTCCGTAATGTCTATTTTTTCAAGATAAAACAAAACCTCTTGTTCATAACGATTTTTATCAACGTTTTCTTTTGACAAAAACTCTTCAAGATTCTGCTTCATCCGTTGGCGCAATTTCACGATACGCTCTTTTTCAAAAGGCAAAACATCGTGCATGAGTTGCAAAATGACCGCCACACGCTCACGAAGGTCTTTGCCCATAGCACCACCTTCGGTTGAACGGAATTTTTTAAAATCCACCATCGCATCACTGATAGCGGCTTGGGTAGCCTCCCATTCTTCCTCCGACACGCCCGTTTCATCGGAGCCGACGATGTTCGGGAGACGCAAAATGGCATTGAGAATATCCACCTGTGGCATATCCAACTCGGTAGTCAATCCTTTTATTTCCCGATAATAGCTTTTGAAAAGGTCGTGGTTGAGCGCAAATTCCTCCTCGCCAGCGAGCGAGCGAATGTTGATGCTCATATCAATTTTGCCACGCTCGGCTTGGTCGGTCAAAATACGACGCAGTTCAATTTCCTTTTCTTTGTAATTGAAAGGCATTTTGAACCGAATGTCGGTCATTTTTGAGTTGAGCGCACGCACTTCAACGGTAACAGTTTTTTCACCAAAATTACGGGTTGCTCTTCCGTAGCCAGTCATAGAAAGTATCATATTGTCTTATTTTGAGAACGTAAAAAGAGACATTAAAACGCTCGTAACATTAAAAATAAATAAAATTTGAACGCACCTGAAAAAGGAGGGATGCCATTGAGTGAATAATAAGAGGCGCAAATATAGTAAAAGCCTCACAAGGAGTTGATTATTTAGTGATTGCAATGCTTTTTTTATTGAAGAAAAAAAAAAATTAAAAAAAAAATCATAAACTGTTGATAATCAATGGAATAAGTGTATTTTCGTTCATCATTTTTAACTACTATGTGGTTGACAGCCTAATTAACCACTGATTTGAAGCCATAATTTGTAAGTATTTATTCAAAAAACAAGGCTACTATTTTAGGCTGACGTTCATTTTTATCAACATCAGTATAATCCAATCTTAGCTGTTTGGTTATCAATTTGAGTGTTGATTTTTTTCAATGTATAATTACGCTTATTTTCAAAAGTGATATTTGCGAATTGTGTTTTACGTATTTAAATTTTTTATTGCATTTTTGGCTTAAAATTTGCCAATACTGAATAAAGTATATATTTTCAAATATATAAAACGTTGATAATTAGATTTTTTTAGAAAAAAGTGGACAGAAATTCTCCTAATTAAAAAATAAATTTAGAGATTTGCGCCGCTTTAATCAAAACGAAAAAGATACTGAACTAAAATTTATAATTTATTCAAAATTTATTAAATAATGAGAAAAGCTGATATCGTTACAGCCATATCTGAAAAGACAGGACTTGCGAAAGTAGATGTTTTAGTTACCCTTGAAACTTTCTTCAATGAAGTGCGTGACACAATGGGCAATGGAGAGAATGTTTATATTCGTGGCTTCGGCTCTTTTGTCATCAAGCGTCGTGCTCCTAAAATGGGCCGTAATATTAAGCGTGGAAAAACTGTTCAAATTCCTGAACACTACATTCCTTCGTTCAAACCCGCTAAGGTGTTTACTGAACACGTTAAATCCAAAGTTACTTCTTTACCAGAAGATGATGGTGCTGACGATTAACCAATAATGTATTGTTTGACTACGATACCTTTTGTCCTTGCTTTAACCAACCCGTTTAAGCAAGGACAACTTTTTTGTTTCATCAACCGAAATTTTGGGTGAAATATTGACCTGTCCCGAGAGTATCGGGAGGGGAGGCCTATTACAGGAATAAAAACAAAAAAAGCGCACAAAATAAATTCATAAATCATTCATTTTCAATAAGTTGCGAATTTGTTTTATGCGCTTTTTTTGTTATTTTTTTTGTTATTTAACTTCAACTGAATGCTTCATTTCAGTCCGTTTCATCAAAAGCCCATTGAGCCAATAGTTGGTTACAACGAACAACGCTGCCACAAAACACATCAGCAAACCCGCTAAACCTGTTATTGAAAACTCACCTTTCCACAAGTCATTTTGCTTTTTGAAGTGAAAAAAAGTTTCCGAGATAAAAATATAATCTAAAAGTATAAAGAAACTAAAAAAGCCGAAAGCAATCAAAAAGACCCATTTTGTCAGTTGAAGCCGATGAAAATAAGCCCAATTTGCCAAAACCAATAAGGCAATAAAAGAGATTTGAATAACGCTGATTAGGATATTATCGTAACGCACAAAATCAGAAACTTTATCAGCTACTCGCAAATCAGAGCGATTCAAAACGTAAAAACACAAGTACGCCAACTCGCCACAAACCAAGGTTGCCAACATTAAAAATCCAAAGAAAAAGTTTTTATAAGTAACGGACTCGCCCGAAAAAGCGT
>JAYTMW010000183.1:0-7862 GCA_043728105.1 Saprospiraceae bacterium
GGTGAAATTCCAATAGCCGAAAACAGTAGAACCATTTTTGATATGTCAATGGGTGCGGTCATTTACGGTTCTGGTTTTCATGCTGGTTTCACGGCCAAACATTTAGCTACGCCTAACGAAGGGTTTATTAATGCCAATCAAAATCTTAGAATCGGATTGCCAACCCGCTGGACCATCCACGGAGGTTATGAAATAGTATTGAAAAAAGCGACACGATATAGTCCAGCAAATTATATCACCCCGCTTTTGATGCACGTGAGGCAAGGAGATTTTAATCAAACAGTGGCAGGTGCGTCGGGTGGTTTTGGTTATATCACGGCGGGACTAATGTATCGGCATTCAGGTTCAAGTCCAGAATCTATTATAACTATGGTAGGATTTAAACAAGATTATTTTAAGATTGGATATAGTTACGATTATTCGATTGGCAGTTTATTTGGTCGCACAAGTGGCTCTCATGAAATTTCTGTAACCATAAATTTGGATCCTTATGCTGGCAAAAAGATAGATATTAATGATTGCTTCAAAATTTTTAGATAAATCTTTTTAACACCCAAAGTCTCAATTGTTAAGGCACCCCCTCAGTATTTTAAGTGTTTTTTAGTACAATAAAATAAATTAACATAAAAAAAACTCATTTGACCAACACATTAAAGAGTTTGGCATAGGTTTGGGGGCATATATAGCAACCTAAACCTTTTTGGTTATAAACCGTTTGATAAATTTTATTAAAATTTCGATTCACAAATTCTACTTTTTTTAAGCAAATATCTAATTTTGCAAAATAAACTGATTACTCAAGCGTTAAAATGTCGCAATTAATAACAATCAGATTTTACTTATTAACTATATTTGCGCGTTTTAAAAATTAAAAACCGTTTTGTACGACGATGAAAAAATTCATTCAATTTAGTTTCTTGATGCTTTTGGGAGCAACTTTCACCCTTACTTCTTGTAAAAAGAAAGAACGCAGCGGCACTACTGGCTGGGCTTACAATGACCCAAAGTGGGGTGGTTTTGAAAAGAAAGACTACAAAGGTCAAGTCACAGGGCCAAACCTCGTTTTGGTCGAAGGTGGTACTTTCAACATGGGTTTGTCTGAACAAGACGTGACTTATGAATGGAACAATGTGCCTCGCCGTGTTACCGTTTCCTCTTTTTACATGGACGAAACAGAAGTAGCAAACATTGATTATCGTGAATATCTTGATTGGTTGGAGCGTGTTTATGGTGGCTCATATCCAGAGGTTGTTACAAAAGCGATGCCCGACACTTTGGTTTGGCGTGAAGAGCTTTCTTACAACGAGCCTTTCGTTGAAAACTATTTCCGCCATCCTTCTTATGATGAATATCCAGTAGTGGGTGTCAATTGGTTGCAAGCCAATGAATATTGTAAATGGCGTACAGACCGTGTAAACGAAATGTTATTGATTGAAAAGGGTATTCTTAAAGGTGATACTGAACAAAAAGACAACAATGTATTTAATACTGAATCATATTTGGCAGGTCAATACGTTGGTAATGTCCGTAAGAATTTGAAAGATCTTCGTACTGGTTCGGAGCGTTCTGTTCGTTATGAAGATGGTATTATGTTACCTTCTTATCGTTTACCAACTGAGGCTGAGTGGGAATATGCGGCTTTGAGTTTGCAAGGCAATATGGCTTCTTCAAAAGATGAGCGTATTACAGACCGTCGTATTTATCCTTGGAATGGCAACACAGTTCGCTGGCAACGGCATGACAAAAATCAAGGTGATATCCAAGCCAACTTCAAGCGTGGCGTTGGTGACTATATGGGTATGGCAGGCAACTTAAATGACCATGCGTCTCATACATCTCCAGTAAGATCATTTTTGCCGAACGATTTTGGTCTTTACAATATGGCAGGTAACGTAAACGAGTGGGTTATGGATGTTTATCGCCCCATGCAAAGCTCTGAATTGCGTGATGCGGACAATCATGATTTGAACCCTTTCCGTGGTAACTCCTTCACAACAAAAGTGTTGGATGAAAATGGTAAGCCCGTTGAAAAAGACAGTTTGGGTCGTATGCGCTACCGTGATGTGAAAGATGATGAAATCGCTAATCGTGAAAACTACAAGCGTGCTAATCTATATGATTACATGGATGGTGATAAGCAATCAAAATATTTTGAAGATCAACCGATGTATGACTATGCTAAGAAAACTCTAATCAGCGACAAGGCTCGTGTCATTAAAGGTGGATCTTGGGCTGACCGTGCTTATTGGCTTTCTCCTGGCACACGTCGATTTAAGGATGAAGATAAATCTGATAGCAAAATTGGTTTCCGTTGTGCTATGACTCGTAATGGTGGGCCAACAGGAAATTCTGATACAGGCGGCAATCAGTTCAAAAATAAGAAGAAAAAAGTAAAGAGAAGTTACAAATAAATAATCTTTTTGCTTAAAAAAGTCTCAATTTACACTCTGTAGATTGAGACTTTTTTATTTTTGTGAAACATAAATTGGATACCATTGTTTTAAGGTAAATTATAAATATGCTTGGAAGTTATAAAGTAAGTTTGAATGAAAAGACGGTTATAATCGCTCTTGTCATTTTGCATGTAGTTGGCATTTTGGGGTTTACTTTTTTTAATTTTGAAGGCTTTTTTTATCGTTTAACCCCCTTTAATCTTATTATTTCTTTGACCTTAGTCCTCAGTTTTCATCCTACATGGCATCGTAAAAGTATTTTTTTCTTTGTTTTTACATTCCTTTGGGGTTTTTTTATAGAACTAATTGGTGTCAACACAGGCTCTATTTTCGGACATTATGAGTATGATTTTGCGTTGGGTTTTAAGATTTTTAATACACCACCAGTCATTGGGATTAATTGGGTTTTGACATCTTACTGTTTGGCAATTGCAACAAACCATCTAATGAGCGAAAAGGACAATTGGATAATAAAAGCCTTAATTGCCACATTAGGCATGGTGATTTTAGATTTTTTTATCGAACCCGTAGCAACTAAAACGGGTATGTGGCACTGGGAAAACAATATTATACCTTTTAAAAATTACATCGGCTGGTTTCTCACCGCATTGCCCATTCAGTTATTATTTTTCAAACTTATGGGGGATGTTAAAAACAAAATTGCTGTCGTGTTGTTTGTTTTGATGTTTCTATTTTTCTTTATACTCAATTTTTTAATCTAAATACTGAGGGGGGAAACTCGCTCAATAAAATTAAAGTAACAATGCCTGATTGGTTATATTATAGCTTAGTTATTTTCGCAGCCGTGGTCGGAATGGAGTTCATGGCTTGGTTCACACACAAGTTTGTGATGCACGGTTTTCTGTGGCAATGGCATGAAGACCACCACCTGCCTCACCATGAAAAGCATGGTTTTTGGGAAAAAAATGACCGTTTTTTCTTGGTTTATGCTGTGCCGAGTGCCTTTTGCTACATCTACGGTTCAGCCACTCAAACTTGGACAGTTTTCTGTATCGGTATTGGCATTTCAATATATGGACTGATTTATTTCCTCATCCATGATGTTTATATTCATCGCCGTTTCAGTTGGTTCAAATTATTGGATAATTCTTACTCACGGGCTATCTTGCGAGCGCACGGGGCGCATCATGGCAAGCGCACGAAAGAACACACAGAATCGTTTGGACTACTCGTTATTCACCCAAAATACTTTAAAAAAAGAACCGAGTGGACAAAGAAAGTAGCTGAAGAATATCAAGAAATATAGCCAACAAAAAGCCAAGAAGTTCAACGTCTCTTGGCTTTTTTGTTTGTAAATAATTGTTGTTCTCATTTGATCTATTTACTCACTGTTTTGTGCGCAGCACAAAACAGTGAGTAAATAAACTAAAAGTCTCTTTGACAATTTTAACGGTAAAATACTGAGGGGGTAAAATTGTGAATCAAAATCCGTTCTAAAACCCGTGCCACCGCTCCTTAGCGGTGGCACGTATTGATACAGCCGCTAAAATTGTCAAAGAGCCAATTAAAAAGAAACTAAACCCTTCTAAACAATTGATTATCAGTGTTTTAAAGATTTTAAACTTACATACCAACACACATGAAAGTATCCGTTATGGCTGCCATGAGCCTCAATCGAGCCATTGGTTTCAAAGAAAAACTACCGTGGGGAAGCCTGCCAGCTGACTGGGCTTATCTTTATAAAGTTACTAAAGATAAAGTGATGGTAATGGGTCGTAAAAGCTATGAAGCCGAAGATAGAGTATGGTCAAAAGCGGGTAATATTGTTATTTCAAGACAGCAAAATTACCCCTTAGAAGATGGTTTTCAACAGGCTGAGAGTATTGAAAAGGCTTTAGAAATATTGAAACAAAAAACATTAGATGAGATTTTTATAATAGGTGGAGAACAAATATTTCGTCAAACAATTCCTCATTTAGTCGATAAAATCTACCTCACTTTGGTTCAAGAAAATTTTGAAGGCGATGCGTTCTTTCCAGAGATTGACCCCTTAGTATTTTCGCTCATTTCTCAACAAAATTTTAAGGCGGATGCTGAAAATCGGTATGATTATTCTTTTTTAGTTTATGAAAAAAAAGTGTAACAAGCTGAGTTAAAATCAGACCGTAAATTATCATTTTAAGATAAAAAAAAGCGTCCGTATGTTAACCACACGGACGCTTCATCGAAAGGACACAATTTTTATCTATAAATCTTTGTCAAATTTACGCCAATTATAAACGGTAGTCAAGGGGTAAATTAGATTTGTTTGAGAAAATATAAAATATGTTGTCAAACCTAACTTTTATAGGGTATTAAACTGTCCAAATAGTCTTTATTATGTATAAAATAAAACATATTGAGCAAATATTTTATATAAATTTTTTAGGTTATTGGCTTTACATTATTGTAAATCAATAACTAATAACCCAATCACCTCTTCAAATGCAATAAAGCCACATTTTCCACATGATATGTGTGTGGAAACATGTCCACGGGGCGCACTTTCACAACATCATATTTCTCGCTCATCAAAGCCAAGTCACGGGCTTGAGTGGAAGGGTTGCAGCTTACATAAATCAATTTTGGAGCTTCCAATTTCAACAACATTTCCACAACCGAAAGGTGCATTCCCGCACGAGGTGGGTCGGTAATAAGAATGTCAGGCTTGCCGTGCTTCTCCGCAAAATCGTCGGTTAAAATATTCTTCACGTCACCTGCGTAGAAAGTTGTGTTGGTCAAATTATTAAGTTCTGCATTTTCTTTGGCATCCACAATGGCAGCGGCTACTTCTTCAATGCCCACTACATGTTTTACTTTGCTTGCAACATAAAGGGCGATACTGCCTATGCCCGTATAGAGGTCATACACATTTTCAGTACCGTTAAATTCGGCAAAATCAACTACTGTATCGAACAATCTTTCCGCTTGTTTTGTGTTGGTTTGGAAGAAAGATTTTGGGCCAATTTTGAATCGAACAGGCCCCAAGTTCTCCTCAATATACCCTTTTCCTGAATATGTCACCATGGGTAAATCCAAAATAAAATCGTTGAATTTTGGATTGATACAGTACATCAAACTCGTAATATTTGGAAAAGCGACCTTAATATCTTCCATAAAAGCCTCAATTTGCTCGTCATTGTAGTGAAAACTAACAATAACCATGATTTCACCCAATGAAGTCACCCGCAATAAAACGTTGCGCATCAAGCCTTTTTGAATTTTCATATCATAAAATGAAAACCCTCTTTTTATCGCCAAATCTTTGATGCCATTTCTGATTTCGTTGGATGGTTCGGTCTGCAACCAACACTTATTGATGTTCAAAATTTTGTCGAAAGCGCCCGGTCGGTGAAAGCCTAAAACGTCTTCCAAATTAGATTTTCCTGCCAACATTTCTTCATGATACAACCAACGTTTATTGGAAAAAGTGTATTCCATTTTGTTCCGATAGAATGTGTTTTCGACGCATCCCAAAATCGGTTGCCACTCGCCAACTTGCACTTTTGCCAAATGTTTGAAGGCATTTTCAATCAAAACTTGCTTGTGATGCAATTGCGATTCGTAGGAAATATGTTGCCAACGACAGCCACCACAAAGGTTGAAATGCTCGCAAAAAGGCTGCACTCTATCTTCCGAAAGTTTATGAATATGCAAGGCTGTACCTTCCGAATAGCCGCTTTTTTCTTTATGCACCCGCACATCCACGATGTCGCCTGGGGCAGCATTTTCGACAAAAACAACCATCCCTTCTTCGTCACGCCCCACGGCTTTTCCTTTGTCCGCAATGCCCGTGATGAGAACTTTTTCTAAAATTTTATGCTTTTTTTTCTTACTTTGATGCTCCATGTCTTTTTCTCAATACGTAATTTATAGATGATAATTTTATGAGTCCATTTTGGATTGCAAAGATAGAAAAAGAAAGGGAAATGTTTAATGGGAAATGGGAGTGGGTTTTTATGATTTGTTTTTTATGATTTTTTTCAAAAAAACGACAAAAATACTGAGGGGCCTATTCGCATATTAAATGCTTGTTGTCCAAAATGAAATTTGAGTATTAATTTTTTTTTGAAAAATATCAAATTTTATTTGGATAGTAACACAGCACATGTGTTTTAAAAAAAACTCAATGAGACCATGTTATTTTTTACTCGTTACCTCTACTTTGGCACTCTGCAAATTAAAATATTTACTCACTGTTTTGCCTTCGGCAAAAGGCGTGCTTGAGGGGATTTTTTCGGATTGATTGTATTTTCAGAAAGAAAAATTGAAAATTTTTCTTTCTGAAAATACAATCAATCCATTTAGTCCTTTTTTCCCTTTTAGAGTGCTAAAGTAGAATTACTTAGCACAATTTATTCGTTCAGATTCTAATTTTAGGTTAATCTTTTGTATTCAAATAATTTATAATAAATTACAAAAAATAACCCGAATAGGTAATTGATTTATTTAATATAAAAATCTAATTTTGTATCATAAATAAAGAGGCTATCAACCTCATATTCGAGCCAGACTCGAATAACCAAAAAGTCAAAAGCCCCTCAATTGGGGCTTTTGACTTTTTAGTTCTATTGTGTTTTGTTTTACTCACACAAATCAAAACAGAATCATTTTTTATTCAATCATTAATTCTTTTTCTTCCTTAACGCCGCCTTTTTCAATCAAAACCGAATACTTTCCTTTTTGAAGATACGATTTTCCATCGTCCGACTTCTTCAAAATGATTTTTTTAGCGTCTTTATCCTTCAAATTATCGTTGAACCACGCCAAATACTGAGGGGCCTGTTTTTCATCATAAGTCAAATCATAATTTAGATAATTGATGCCTTTTTTCACCGCCATAGTCATTTGTTTTAAGACAATATCTTTGGCTTTAATGGTAATTGAAACATTACCTACATTATTTGAATAAACAGGAATATTTGTTTTGGCTTCATCTGTTTCTGACCACAAATCCCGCACGTTCCCCCAATTGCCATATCTTATTTTTTCTAAATCAAAAGCCATAAGTTCTTTGCTCATATTGTCGGAAGTGAGTTGTTGCAATTGCGACACATCCGCAATGTAGAGCGACCGCCCGTGCGTACCTACCACAATTTCATTATCCCGTGGATGAATCACGACATCATGCACTGCCACATCGGGTAGTTTATGGTTCATGGTCATAAAAGTTTTGCCTTTATCCAAAGAAATATACAGGCTATGGTCGGTGCCAACGTACAAAATATTGGCATTTTTTGGGTCTTCTTTCACCACGTTGATGGGTTCGTTTGGCAAATCCAGACCGATGCGTTCCCAAGTAGTGCCGTAGTTTTTTGAGGCGTATATATAAGGTGTAAAATCATCCCAACGATAGCCGTTGAGGGTCATATATACGGTCGCTTTGTCGTGTGCGCTCGCTTGTATGCG
>JAYTMW010000184.1:0-1518 GCA_043728105.1 Saprospiraceae bacterium
GGTTAACCGAGGTTTTTAAGGTGCAGCGCACCGAAATATTTGTAGTAACACGTCAAATGTTACGGTGCGCTGCACCTTAAAAACTCGATTATTTGATGAACTACAAATATTACGGTGCTCTGCACCTATAAAAATTTGAAGATGTTATTTTTTTTGTCACAAAGCATTCATAATCAATTATTTATAAATTTCAATGTGCGTATTTCAGCAATTCCGCATATGAAACAAATTAGCCGCAGAATACGCTGATTTTTATCATAAACAAATGAAAGTCAGCGTAAAATCAGCGTATTATGCGTAATCGGCGGCTAATTAAAGCCAAATGCGGAATTGCTGTGCGTATTTACAATGGTTTTTATTTTTTTTAAATCAAATAATAAATGAGTAAAATCTACGATAATATGGATGATATTTTAGCCAAAAAATTGGCGCACGAAACGACATCGGAAGAAGACGTATTGATGCAAAATTGGCTGCAAAAATCACCCAATAATGAACAATATTTCAAAGAGTTTCAATGGCTTTGGACGCAAACCCAAAAGGCAAAGGTCAAAAAACCCGTAAATACTGAGGGGGCCCTCGCCGCTTTGCACAACCGCATGGACGCCGCCCCTACCCTCAAAGTCGTGAAGTCGATTACACCCATTTTTAATCTGTCTTTTATCATGAAAGTTGCGGCAGTTTTAGTCATTGCCTTCGGTATTTACAGTCAATTTGTGAAAACCGAACCGCCCAAAACCATTGCCTCGCTGACGCAACCACAAACCGATACTTTGGTGGATGGCTCAATCGTAACGCTCAATAAAAAATCGAGTTTGGTGCTTTCCGACCGTTTCAACAAACGAGAAAGACGCATGAAACTCACGGGCGAGGCTTATTTTGAGGTCGCTCACGATGCCACTCGCCCCTTCGTGGTGGATGTGCAAGATGCAAGCGTCAAGGCAGTTGGTACAGCGTTTAATATTGACAACACCACGGATGTAAAAGTCGTCATTATTATGGTGACGGATGGCAAAATACAAATTACGAGTAAATCGGAAACGCAATATGCCGTGAAAGGTGAAACGGCGATTTATGACACTCAGACGGGTCAAATTTTAATTGAAAAGAAGGCTGATAATAACAAAATTGCGTACAAAACCCGCCAATTTCACTTCGACGAAACGCCCCTCGTAACGGTGGCAGCAGCGTTGAGCAAAGCCTACGGTGTTACCATTCTTTTTAAAAATAAACAATTAGAAAACTGCCCCGTGGTCGTGAATTTTGACAACAAACAATTGGATGATATTTTGAGCGTATTGAGTAATACCTGTTCTTTTAGTTTTGAAAAAGTGGGTGAAACGATTGTTTTGAGTCGAGATAATCCAAGTAATGAGTGATTTTTTACGCATTTTTGCGCACAAACTTGACGCAAGTTTTCTAAGGAATGAGGAAACAATAAAGTATCATTTTGGGCTTATTCTTTTCCAGTCATATCGGCTATCTTTTGCGTCAAAGATTCCCGATATTATCCTTAAA
>JAYTMW010000185.1:0-12525 GCA_043728105.1 Saprospiraceae bacterium
TGCATACAAAATTACTGAGGGGTATAAGTTGTTGAAAATCAATCAGTTACCAAGTTATGGCGCACACCCTTGTCATATTTCCACGGATAAAACAGGTAAGTTTGTATTCCTTGCAAACTATTCCAGTGGTAGTGTCACAAGCTATGGTGTGAATGATGATGGCAGTTTAAAAGACTCCTCTTGTACGAGGATACACGAGGGCGCAAAACCTAATGCACATCAAATTTTCACAACGCCCGACAACAAAACTGTCTTTGCCGTTGACAAAGGTGTGGACAAAGTTTTTATTTATAGTTTAGGCGAAAAAGGAGAATTAACCTTAAAAAACAAGGTGTCAACAGCCGTTGGTGCAGGCCCACGTCATGCTGATTTCAACCCGAAAAATCCGTCTCAATTTGCGCTAATCAATGAGTTAAATAGCACCATTACAACCTATAATTTCGATGATAAAACCTTGAAAGTCAACGCTTTAGATTCGCTTTCTACATTGCCAACTGATTTTAAATCCGACAACACAACGGCAGAAATTTTCTATCATCCCAACGGAAAATTTCTGTATGGTTCTAATCGTGGACACAATTCAATTGCCATTTTCAAAGTGGATGAAAAGGGAAAACTAACGCTTGTTAGTCATATTTCAACCGAAGGTTCAAAGCCCCGTAGTTTTATGATTACGCCCGATGGCAAGTGGCTTTTGGCAGCCAATCAAGATTCAAATAATGTCGCTATTTTTCAAATTAATGGTGAAACGGGGTTGTTGACTTTGAAAAATGTGAGCCGTGTTTTAACGCCTGTTTGTTTAAGAATGATGTAAATGTAGTGGCGAATTTATCCGCCGATGATAATATAACGCATTGATAATCAATTATTTACAATCACATCGGCGGATAAATCCGCCGCTACAAACGTATCATTCTGAAAACTTATTCTCTATACGAACTCAACGAATATTTAAGACGAGTCATCGCTCTAAACTTTGCGGAATCCGTTTGGATAACTGCTGAGATAGGTCATGTAGGTACGTCACGTGGGCATTACTACATTGATTTGTTGCAAAAAGAAGAAAATGATGTCGTGGCACAAATGCAGGCTGTGATATGGGCGGGCGAATTTCGTCGTATAGCCCGCAATTTGGGTGGAGATACTGAGGGGGTGCTTGCCGAAGGTATGGAAATAAAACTCAAAGGCAGATTGGACTTTCACGAAAAATTTGGTCTCAAAATAATCATCGAAGATATTGATGCCACCTACACCATCGGTAAGCTCGAAATGCAACGCCGCCAACTGATAAAAGAGCTACAAAAGAAAGGTTTTTTTGAGAAAAATAAGATGCTATCCTTGCCAAGCGTGATTCAAAAAATAGCCGTCATTTCAAGCGAGACGGCGGCAGGTTGGCAAGATTTTCGGAATCACTTGTTTGAAAATAATTATGCGTATCACTTTGATATTGAACTGTTTCAGTCCGCCATGCAAGGTTCATTGGTCGAAAAAATGATGCTCCAACAGTTAGAAAACATCCATGCTCGCCGACGTGAGTTCGACTGCGTGGTCATCATCAGAGGCGGTGGTTCTCGGCTCGATTTGGCGGCTTTCGATAACCCTGCCATCTGCAAAGCCATTGCACAATTTTCGATGCCCGTCATCACGGGTATCGGGCATGATATTGACCAATCTATCTTGGATATGGTGGCTCACACAACCCTAAAAACACCCACCGCCGTAGCCGATTTTATCACCAATCGCAACCTACAATATGAGTCAACGATAACAGAAATGTATCGTTTTGTGCAAGATTATGCCGCAAATCGCTTGGATACTGAGGGGGTCGCTCTCACCCGCACAGAAGATTTTTTGAACTTCAAAACCAACTTGATGCTCAAAGTACACGCTCAAAATTTAGATGGTTTTGAAAAGGAAATAAAGCAAAACGCAAGACAACTCCTTAAAAGTGAACAAGTTACGCTTAATAATTTTTCTCAAATCATTGATTTAATGAGCATTGAATCTATCTTAAAAAGAGGTTTTACGGTGACCAAAAAAAGTGGTAAATTTGTGACTTCTTCTACTAAAATTAAAAAGGGTGATGTGATTGAGACGGTGTTTTTGGATGGCGTGGTTGAGAGTAAAGTTGAGTGATTTTTAATGTAATAAACAGCGTTTTTCACTTTCAAGTCCTCCAATCAAAAAACTATTTTTCTTAATGCTTACAAAACTATACAATCATGAAAATTAAAAATACTATTTCAGGTTTACTGTTTTTGGCCTTCTTCTTAACACAAATTAGGTGTAGCAAAGGAGGTTATGCTTGTCAAGCACCGCCTCCCCAATTCGATTTTATAATCGTTGATAATAATGGTAAATCACTAATTACGGATGCCAATAAAGATTCCTTGAAAATTGTATCAAGTGAATTTCCCAAAACAACTCAATTAAAAAACATTAATGTAAGGAAAGCTGATTCGACAGTCTCAAATCTGTATAATTATGTAGTTTATGCGGGCGGTATTTTTACTCTTTCCAACCAAAATAATGACCCCACTTTTAATGTTGAATTATCTGGCAAATTATTGGGTAACTTAAAACTCAAAACGTACTTAGACGATACTGATTGTAGCGGCTGGATGAAGGCTTCTGAAATATTATTTAACGGGAAGAAGCCCAGTATATCAGGTCAATATGGGCCTTTTATTTTTAAAGCAGAATAGAAAATATTTATAAATCATTGATAATCAAATTATTACGCCTACTAATTCTTATTTCCTTAATTTTTAATTTTTAATTCAAAAAAATTTATGTCAAAGAAAAAAACGGAAGGTTTCTCCTACGATGCCGCCATGATAGAGCTACAAAAAATAGTTGCCGAATTGCAAAACGATGCGATTGGCATAGATGATTTGTCGGAAAAAGTGAGTCGTGCGAGCGAGTTGATACGGTCGTGTCGTGAGAAATTGCGGCAGACGGAGGAAGATGTGAAAGGGTATATTGAAAGCTAAAAACGATGCAGTATTTTTGTTTAAAGGGTCCCCTCAGTATTTCATTAAAAATTATTAAAATTATTCAAAAAATCAAAAAAATGATCAAATTCAATCAATTTATGGCACTAACCCTGCTCTTTTTAGCCCATTTTGCCACGGCACAAACATCAAAAGGACAAATGGGCGGCGTGTGGTTTTGCTCCGAGACCAAAGAAATTTTCGCCATCACGACCGACGATGACAACTCAATTCAAGGCAGAGGCGTGTATTACGCAAAGGGCGACAGCAAGTTTAAACAGATGCAAATAATGAATCAAAACGCCACTGATGAAGGCTATTCATTACGCTGTTACGACCCCCAAAAACCCAATATGGTTTATGATTTAAAATCCGCCAATGCTACTTATGGCGTAAAAATCACCTTCACCAAAACGGGCAGTCGCTCTAAAAAAAACTATCTCTACAACATGGGTTTGGGCGTGCCAGACACAAAAGGCTACGGCAAAATGAAGCCGTGGGAAATCGTCCGCCGAACTCTATACGATAAGACCTGGAAAGAAAGCAAACGCCCCAATAGCCCTTTGAGTTTTCAGTTTAAAGAAGGTTTCGCCCAAGCCACGCAAGACGGACAAACCGAAAGATTTGTGGTCAATGATGCCAATTTCGACATATCCACGTTCTTAAAAGCCTACGGGAAAGTGAAAATAAAGCTCCTTTTTGATGAAGCATGGTTTCTGCAAGCGGAGGATTTGGAGGGGAAAGTTTTGGCACTTTTTGCGCCTGAATGATTTTTGTAGGTCTAATTTTTTATTAAAAAAAGCATGAGTGGGATATTCGCTCATGCTTTTTTGATGCCATAATCGAAGCATAATTTTGAGATGTGTTATGCGTAATTTTCCCGATTAGATATTTTTTTTAGGAAAATAAGAAAGAGGTACAGTATGTGAGTACGGAGTGCCGTATGGAAGTAATGAGTACGGAGTACGGAGTAAGGTGTTGCGGCGGTTTCAACCGCCGAATGTCACATAAAACGTTGATTATCAGCACATTATGCGGTTAAAAACATCCATCACAGCAATTCCGCATTTGGCGTAAAACTTTCCAAAAGTTTGAAACTTTTGGAAAGTTGTGCTTAGATTTCAAGCATTTTTACTTGAAAAACGCTCAAAATACTGAGGGGGTGTTTAAAAAAAATTCCAAATGCGGAATTACTGCATCTATCACAGCAATTCCGCATTTGACATTTTTCGTACAACTTGGCGCAAGTTTTAAACTCTGTCCATTACCCACAAGTTCGTTTTACTTTATAGTTCCGTAGGAACGGTTCATATTGTAGCCGTGGATTTCAATCCACGGTAAAATAAGGGTTAATATTTAATTGAGTTCCGTAGGAACGGTGCATGTAGTCATTCTTTATATGTGCCGTTCCTACGGAACTCTGAAAATGACGTTTTTCGCACCCGTGGATTGAAATCCACGGCTACAATATTGACCGTCTCTACGAGACTTTTAACTCAAAAAAAAATTGTGGGTAATGGACAGAGTTTTAAACTTGCGTCAAGTTACTTTTCTTCATTTTTACTGTAAAATCAACTAAAATATGGTGCGTTTCGCTCCATCAAGCCAAAGGCATGACTGA
The DNA here is from genome assembly GCA_043728105.1 of Saprospiraceae bacterium. GTDB lineage: Bacteria > Bacteroidota > Bacteroidia > Chitinophagales > Saprospiraceae > JAAFJT01. The sequence continues at coordinate 4,615 of JAYTMW010000185.1, forward strand.
GGGGCCTCTTTTTAAATTAAAAATTAAGAATTAGAAGAATTAAAAATTTCGTAAAACGCCGTGGATACGCATTACTCCGTACTCATTACGCATTACTTCCATACGGCACTCCGTACTCCCATACTGTACCTCTTTCTTATTATCCTAAAAAAAAATGACACGTATAAGTATAATGGGAAGCGGTTCTTGAAATATGAGGTTACAACTTGATTTGATTATGATAACACAGCTTTTTACAAACTTTCAAATTTTTCTGAAAATTAAAAACAGGATTCAATTATCTTTGTTATACATCAAATTAGAATAGCTAATTTACGCCAATTCAACATTCATCATTCATAGTTTATCATTCATCATTAATTTATGTCCTATAAAAGTCTAAGAGCCGCAGCAAACGATTTAGAGAAACACGGTAAGCTCAAACGCATCAAAATTGAAGTTGACCCCGATTTGGAAATGGCGGAAATTCACCGTCGAGTGTATGAGGCACAAGGGCCCGCTATCCTTTTTGAACGAGTGAAAGGCTCACCGTTTCAAGCCCTATCGAACCTTTATGGCACGTATGAACAGACCGATTTTCTGTTCCGTGATACCATTCGGGGCGTTGAAAAAGTGGTGGAATTGAAGCTCGATCCTGCCAATTTTTTGAAGAAACCGACCCGCTATTTGGGCGCACCTTTTACGGCCTTGAAAGCCTTGCCGATGAAAGTGCCGATGAGCATGGCGGCCGCAAATTATGCCCAAACAACCATTGATAAACTGCCTTTGGTGAAGTCGTGGCCGATGGATGGTGGGGCATTTGTGACCCTTCCGCAGGTCTATACCGAAGACCCCGAAAAGCGGGGTATCATGGGCAGCAATATAGGCATGTATCGCATACAACTCTCTGGAAATCAATACGTTATAAATAAAGAAATTGGCTTACATTATCAACTGCATCGAGGTATTGGCGTGCATCACACGAAGTATAATGCGTCGGATGAACCCTTCCTTTGTTCGGTGTTTGTGGGTGGTCCACCGTCACATGCGTTGAGTGCGATTTTCCCCTTGCCCGAAGGTTTGCCCGAGGTAACTTTTGCGGGCATGTTGAACGGCAGACGGTTCAGATATGCTCGAAATACTGAGGGGTCGGTCATTTCAGCCGATGCGGATTTTGTGATTACGGGCATCATTCGGAAGGGCGAAAAAAAGCCCGAAGGCCCCTTTGGCGACCACTTAGGATATTACAGTTTGCAGCATGATTTTCCCGTGATGGATGTCTTAAAAGTCTATCATCGTAAAGACCCGTTGTGGCATTTTTCGGTCGTCGGTCGCCCACCTGCCGAGGATTCTTCGTTTGGTTACATGATTCATAATATCGTGAAGCCACTCACGCCACAGGAGTTTCCAGGCGTTGAGGAGATTCACGCCGTGGACGCTGCGGGTGTGCATCCGTTGCTTTTGGCGATTGGCAAAGAGCGATATATGCCCTTCCGAGAGACCAAACCAGAGGAGATTTTGACCATCGCCAACCGTATTTTGGGCAGTGGGCAAACATCGTTGGCAAAGTTCCTTTTCATAGCCGCTGATACTGAGGGGGTCGGCATTTCGACCAAGCGCATACCCGAATTTTTCAACTACATTTTAGAACGGGTTGACCTCAATCGAGACCTGCATTTTCAAACAAAAACGACCATTGATACGCTCGATTATTCAGGCACGGGTTGGAACAGTGGGTCTAAAATTGTGATTGCGGCGGCGGGTAAAAAAATCCGCAGTTTGAGAGCCGAGTTGCCCGATGGATTGACTTTGCCGAGTGGTTTTTCTAATCCGAAATTCGTTCAAAAAGGCATTTTAGCGATAAAAAGTCCAAAATTCACGGAAATTACTGAGGGGTATGCCCAGACTAAAACCCTATGCGAATACCTCGAAAATTTCGATTTTAAGAATATCCCAATGGTGATTATGGTGGATGATTCTGATTTTGTGACCCAAACGCTCAACAATTTCCTATGGGCAACCTTCACCCGTGCGAACCCTTCACATGACATACACGGGCTGCAATCGAAGACCGAATTTAAGCATTGGGGTTGCTCAACAATGGTGATTGATGCACGGATAAAACCGCATCATGCACCTGAATTGGTGACGGATAAGAAAGTGTCGGATCGGGTTGATAAGTTGTTTGCGAAGGGTGGGGATTTGTTTGGGTTGGTTTAGTGGAGGATTAAGTTTTTAATTATTTTGTTGTAAAATTGTTTTTTTATTGAATAATAAGTTTTAGTTTTGTTTTAGAAACAATATATCAAATTTGAAGAAAACTTATTTTACACTACAACAAATATTATATGGAATTAGAATTTAAAGATGATTATGATGCACTGAGTATAAAATGTCCTCCAAATCATTTTAAACCACATAAAATTGAAACAGTATATCGTTGGACATTTGAGAAAATTGAAGACAATAGGAATTTTCAATCTCAATACCATAAAAAGCCCAAAAGATTTCATTTAAAATCTGATATAGATAAGTGTAAGGCTTTGGCTTTATCCATGTTCAATGATTTGGCGGGTGCAAAAATTCGGTTTGAAGAATTAGCTGAGGATATGGGTGATAAAGTTTATGAAAATCTTGGTAATAGAATAGCCAAAGGATTTATAGACACAGAATCTGGTCTTAATGGCAACATTGAAAGACTTGGGCATTTTAATCATCATCCATCAAAAGGAATTCCTGCAAAATTAACCTTTAAAATTTTAGAAGATCAAAGATTATAAAATGGAAAAAGTGCAATCAATAAATATACCGAATTTAGGTGTTACTCTCGAAAAAATCGGTGACTTCCTTTATCACGAAGGTCCGCTTTTGTCATTATTTAAGGATAAAAATAATCAGGAAAATTATTACTTTTATAAATGGACTGATTGTGATGAAGAACATAATCGTTGGTTAGTTTTTTTAGTCAAAAAAGAAAATTTAAGGAGATTCTTTTTTAAAGAAATTAATTTAAAACAACTTATCGTAGAGTTAAATACCTTTGTCTTTTTGATAGACATTAATGATGATTTAGAAGTGAGCCAATATTTAATTGTATCTTCCCAGGATATACCTAAATCATATTTGCCAAAGGACACTTCATTTTATAAAGAAGGAAAATATACAGAATTGGCTAAATCTATAAAGGAAAATATACTTGCAGAAAATGACAGTATTTATCAAGTATTAAGTTATTTAACTAATGAAATTAGTAATTTAAGGGAGGAGCAAAGGAAAGTAACAAGTTTTGTTTACAATAATTTTAAATTTGACAAGAATCTAATCAAAACTATTCCAAATCCAGATAGTATATCCTTTCTTATATCTAATCATAATCAAGTAAAAATATATAATTAATTATACGACATGGAGAAAGAGCAAATCCTTAGTTTACTATCTCAAACTGAAAATAATGATAAAGAAGCTGTTATTAGAGCCTTTCTCTCTAAACTTGTTTCATCACAAGAAGATATTATTAGTAATGAGGAAAAAGAAAGGTTACTTTTTGATTCATTAAAAAGTTACAATATTAGTCATACACATAATGTAGGTGATTTAGTTCAATGGAAAGAAGGCTTAAAAAATAAAACGAGGCCCGGATATGGAGAACCTGCAATAGTTGTTGATGTTTTATCACAAGCATTTAATGATATTGAAGCACCTGTTGCAAGCCCTTATCACAAAGAAAATTTGGATATTAAATTAGCAGTTATAGTATTGAACGATAAAACCCCTCAATTCTTAACCTTCTATTATGATAAACAAAGATTTGAGCCTTATCAGAAGGAAAAAGCATACATTGAGGAGCAATGAGTCAAGGATAGAAGTTTATATATACTCGTCTGAAATTGGTTTTGGGATTTCTGTCGCGGCGGATTTATCCACCGACGAGGATGTAACCTATTGATTATCAATTAATTACACCCGTCGGATAAATCCGCCGCTACGGGAGGTTTCACAAAATCCTAAAACTCATTTCCGTTGTGTATAGTATGAAAAAAGAGTTACCGTGAATCGAATATAGTTCCTATTAAAATCCTTTGCCACATCAAGCAAAGGATTTTCTATTAGAAAACTGAGTTAGATTATTCAATTATGAAAATATCAAGCATTAATATAAAAAAAACATGTTCGACCTATTCAAAATTTCCAAAAAATACATCGAAAGTCAATTTCAAAAGCATGGTTTTAGCAATAAAACAATTGATATTGATGACTACCAGATTCAATATTGGGACAACAATAAAAATGGAAAAACTATTTTATTGCTGCATGGATTTGGCGCACAAGCTGAGTTTCAATGGTACAAACAAATTGAGTCATTATCTAAGGAATTTAGAGTAATTGTGCCTAATTTACTGCATTTTGGTGATTCTAAACCCAAAAATAAGCCGCTTTACACGCTAAATGACCAAGCTCAAATGGTCAATTCTTTAATGGGCTTTCTTGAAATTGACTTATTTCATCTTGCGGGAATATCTTACGGTGGTTTAGTTTCAATGGCGTTTTATGTGGAAAATAAGCCAAAAGTTGAAAAAGTTATTCTCATTGACTCACCCGTTAAATTTTTCAGTCAAGATGATTTAAACCGCATTTGTAAGCAATATAAAGTACCGTCAATTATTGATTTTTTTGCGCCGAAAAATTATGCGGTTTTGAGAAAACAAATAGCTGCATCTTATTACTTTCCACTATTTATACCTTCTTTTATTACTAAAAATTTGTACGAAAAAATGTGTTTACCCAACATTGAAGTATGGGAAAAACTCATCCTTGATTTATTAGAAAATATGGATTTTTACGCTTCAAACGATTACAGAACGGATTGCCCTACGCTCTTAATTTGGGGTGAAAAAGATGATATTATTCCTTTAAAAATTGGACAACAATTGAATGAATATTTTGACAATTCTACTTTGGTTGTCATTCCAAGAACAAAACATTTGCCAAATTTAGAACGGGCAAAATTAGTCAATAAAGCTATAACTACCTTTTTAAGGCTTTAAAAATCGTAAAAGAAACCAAAATACTGAGGGGGTGCTAAGGAAAATATTGAAAATTTACTGTAAATTTGTTTAAAATTAAATAAAATGACCGCATTCACCGCTTATGTTTCTGATAGCTCAATTGCAGATGCAATAAAGGCTTTTTTTGAGGCAAACAATATAAAATACGTTCAAGAAGATACTACTTTTTCTTTTCCAAAAGAAAAAGAACAAGCCATTCGTGCTAATGTAAAAAAAGCACTCGAAGAAGGTCTTTGGGCAACTTTAAATGACGAAGAACGCCAAGATTTTGTATTGGGTTCAATCATAGAACAAGCTGATATGACCAAAATAATTGATTCAAAGACTATGAAAAACAAACTAAAACAGCGGCTAAATGACCTTCCAAGCTACCGACCAATTTGATGCGGCTCTCGCAAAAATTAAAAATCCAAAATTAGACGAGCGTGTTTTGCAAATTATCGAGGAAATTGAAAAAGCTGAACAATTAAAAGACATCCGAAATATCAAGAAACTAAAAGGCTATCGCAATGCTTATCGTATCCGTATTGGAGATTTTCGATTGGGTTTTTATTTAGAAAACGATACGCTGACTTTTGATTTTGTGGGTATGCGTAAAGAGTTTTATCGTTTTTTCCCTTGAAAAAGCTCAAAATACTGAGGGGTCTCCCTTATCTTCACACCCAAATAAAATCTAATAAAAATGAAAAAAGCAAGCATCCTCATTCTACTTTTCACAAGCCTCACGCTACAAGGTTTTTCTCAAAACTTAGTCAAAGACACCGTAGAAATCCGACGAGTTTTGACCGACTTCTTCGAAGTGTTTACGAACCCCGACATGAAGCATTTTGATAGAAATTGTGTTACTAATTTTGAGCTATATGACGTAGGCGAAATTTGGAACGTCGATACCATCAGAAACTACGTCAAAACCGCCCAAAGCCAGCCCCAAGAGTGGAAACGCACCAACCGTTTTGACTTCATAAAATTTAATTTTAGAGAAAAAATGGCGTGGGTTAGCTACCACAATTATGCGCATTTGGTGAACGCAAAAAACAATAAAACCGTTGATATTCATTGGTTGGAAAGCATTATTTTGGAGAAAATAAAGGGTAAATGGTGGTTGGTTCAGATGCACTCGACACGGGTGAAATAGGAATTAAAAATTAAAAATTAAAAAAATAAAAACTTGTAAACAATTGATAATCAATTAGTTGAAAATATTTTATTTCAAAAAAGCTAAAAATACTGAGGGGTCTCATTATCTTTATACGGATTTAAGAATTTGTTATATTTACAGATTTATTTAAATCCTTAAATCAAAAAAATCCTTAAATCCGTGTAAAAATAACAGCATGAAAAAAGACATAAACGGATACCCTCACATCCAATATCTACATAAAAATATTTCAGAAGAAGAAACAATAAATCAATCGAAAAACATCTTGAATATCTTACAATCAAGACGTTCAATAAGAGATTTTTCTGATAAAAATGTCCCCAAAGAAGTCATTGAAAATCTCATCATGGCAGCCGCTTCCGCACCTTCAGGAGCCAACAAACAGCCGTGGACTTTTTGCGCCGTTTCAGATAAAACCATCAAAAAATACATCAGAGAAGCCGCTGAAAAAGAAGAATTTGAAAGCTATAATTCACGGATGCCTGAGCAGTGGCTTAAAGACCTCGCACCTTTGGGAACAGATTGGCAAAAGCCTTTTTTGGAAGTTGCCCCGTGGCTAATAATCGTGTTTGCGCAGACAACGGGGCCGCAAAAAGAGAAGCATTATTACGTGCAAGAATCGGTCGGCATTGCGTGTGGATTTTTGATTGCGGCGATACACGAAGCGGGCTTGGCGACCCTCACACACACGCCTTCACCCATGAATTTTTTGAAAGCTATTCTGAAACGACCTGATAATGAACGTCCGTTTTTGTTGTTGCCCGTGGGTTATCCTGCGGACGAGGTTTTTGTGCCTGAGATTACGAAAAAGGGGTTGGATGAAGTGGCGGTTTTTGTATAATGTAGCGGCGAACCTGCCTTTGTTGGCAGACAGGTTCATTCGCCAGTGAATTATAAATAAATGATAATCAATGAGTTACACTCGTCGGCGAATAAATCCGCCGCTACAGAAGGTTATGACTCATTCACGGCAATTACCTCTCTAAACAACGACAAAAGTGCCTCATTTGGCTCAACTTTTTCTTCCGATTTAAAATAATTAATAAACATATTTTCGATGTTATCAAAGTCCAAAGCACGTTCATTTTCGACCCCCTCAGTATCAACGGTCAAAATGGGGATAATGGGTTTGACGATGCCGCTGTGAAAATCATAGAGATTTTGGAGCAATGAAGAATCCAAAAAAGTTTGAGAACGGAGCGACAATTGTACCAAATCGTTTGGTACAAGTGCCAATTTATCAAACGCATCAGAGATGTTATTTGCCGTTATTTTGACGAGCTTTTTAACATTTTTTAAAGCAATTTCACGAATTACAGCCCTTTCTTTAGGTTTTGCCTCTATCAAAACCACATATTTTTCTTGGCTGTCTTCGTTAAAACTATATGCCAACGGGCTGCCCGAATACACAATTGGCACCCGTGTTTTGCCCACATAATGAAAGCGGTGCAAATGACCCAAAGCCACATAATGCAAACCTTCGGGCACATCTTCAGGCAAAATAGCGGAGGCAGTGCCTATGTAAATGGGCTTTTCACCGTCATCTTCTTTCACTTGCGCTTGACTATCTCTTACAAAAAGGAGGTGACTTACTAAAAGATTGACCCCCTCAGTAATTTCAAAATTTTCAAGCGATTTTTGCCAGTTTTCTTTCAATAATTCTCTTAAAATAATTTCTTTATCCGTCTCTCCAAAATACTTTTTTAA
>JAYTMW010000186.1:0-2077 GCA_043728105.1 Saprospiraceae bacterium
GTTAAAATAATTTTAGCTTTTGAAAAAGTATTGTAGGCATTGTTGTACAATTCAGGTTTGAGCAATTTGCCATTGAGCGCATTTTCGTCGTCCAGAAAGTTGCTACCAACCCTAATCAGTGAATCAAAAGAGCTTTGAAGACGGCTTTGTTTATTCAACTCTTTTTCTTCTCTACTCAAAACAACAATCATAGCGTTAATCATGTCCGCTTTTGTGCTATCAATTTTCTTTGCCCCTTCGAGCGAGCTGATGGCTGCGGTATATTCTTTTTTACTTCTATACGTTTCTGATTGCGCTAAAAAATATTCAAAATCTTTTTGTTTTAAGACAAAGGTATTTTTCTTATTTTCATCCAATAAAGCAGATTTTTCATTGGCTTCTTCTTCCGCTTTTAGTTGAGATTTTACTAATTTTTCTTTTTCAATGGCTAAATCGGTATAAGTTTTTTCTAATTTAATTTTTTGTCTTACACCATAAACAATCAATCCGAACATCATAGCGCCTAAAATCAATGATGTGAGCAATTGTTGTTTTTGTCGCTTCATCTGTTGCGCTTGTCGCTCACGCTCTTTTACGGCCTCTTCTCTTTGTCGCTCATGCTCTTGTTTTTCTTTTTCAAACAACTCGAGTTGTAATATTTTGGCTTTTTCTTCTTGTTCTGCTTTCTGTTTTTGAAGCTCTAACTCTTTTTCTAAAGTGCGTTTTTCTCGATTTCGTTCAATCTCTGCCTCGTTGACGCTGTCGTCGAAATACTTTTGCTCGTCAAGCGTGATTTGCAAAGGTGTTTTGAGGTTTTGAATAAAAAATATTTGTTCTTCTCTCAAAAAACTAACGCCGACCCCCTCAGTAGAAAGCTGTGTGTGGAACTCAAAACCATCTTTAATCATGCGTTCGGCTCGGATGACTTCTTTTTCTTCTATCGAAAAACGTTCGTAAACTTGACCCGCCAATAAATCGTGCGAAATCTCATAACGGAGTTCTTCGCCAATTTTCAATTCTTTTAAAATGCGTCGTTCATACAGCACTTTGATGCATTCTTCGACGACGGGTATAGGCAAAAGTTTATTTTTTTCATACTCCTCAATGATACCTTTCACGCTACGGCTGCGCTTGGTGCCTTCGTTGGTGACAAAGAGTTTTAGAATCGTCAAAGCGGTATTTGGGGCGTTAATGGTTTTATCAACGTCTTGCATTTGTTCTTCCAAAAATACCGAAATCACTTGTGGTAACTTACCCACACTTTCAATCAATTCTTTATCAAATTTGTAAGGTGGACGACTTGTTTGGCCTTGTTCGCCCCGCTGCATATCCACTTTATAGAGCCGATCAAGATAGACTTGGAGGTTCGTCAAATCGACATCATGGCGTTCATTTCTAAGATTTTCGATGATTAGACGGGTATTTTCGTCGGGATCATCAAAATCAATTTGATACTGAGGGGTCTGAATTGTTCCCTTAATCACCTTCTCCAATTTGAGCTGATTCATCCGTTCGATGCGGAAACGATTGTCGTAAATGATGGGAATTAAAGTTTCAAAATCATGAAAAAAAGCAAGGTATTCTTCTCGCACAATTAGCAGGATTTTACAAGGCACTTTCACCCTAACCAAATGGGCGAGTGCATGAAAAAAATCATCCCTTTCTTTTTCATCACCCATGATAAAAAGCTCTTCAAATTGGTCGAAAATGAGATAAATGGGTATGAAATTATGATAATACAAGGCTTCTATGCTCTGACAAAGGTCAAAAGAAGGGTTGGCTTGCTCATTCAGTTTTCGGTTTATTGCCTGATTTGATGCTTCCAAAAGCGGCAAATTTCCTCGACGAATACGCACGTCAAACCAATCAGCTTCTGAGAATTTATTGCTCAAACCACACTCTACTAATGATGTTTTCCCTGTTCCCGAAGCACCGTAAACCAACACGAGTTTGGAGGTTTGAACCAACTCATAAAGGGCCTTGATTTCTTCATCTCGACCAAAAAATATGTTTTTATCGTTCTTGTTATAAGAATCTAAAAACTTAAATGGGCTTCGTTGTTGTAATGTTACTGTATTCATTTTGGTATGTTACTTTT
>JAYTMW010000187.1:0-2767 GCA_043728105.1 Saprospiraceae bacterium
GATTGAGAAAAGCCAAGATGTGCAAATAGCACAAAAATAAGAGGAGCGAAGATGCTCTTAGTAAAAGTAAATTTCATATTCTCGTTGCGTTAGTTTCTATAATTTAATTTTATTCAATGGTGAAATTACTAAATAAATCTAAACCATAAAGTATTTTAACATTAAAAATATATTGTTTTCACTTTTAACTGGCTTTTAGAGCGTGTGGCAAAAGTAGTGCTTCATATCAATATTCTTTATGTTTTGATGCAATTATTTTTAGAGAATGGTTATCTTTGCCCAATTCTACATCGTTAAACAAAAATCAAATTTTTATCTCCTTTTACAATTTAAATCAATTGAAAATATGTCGGACGTTGAAGAGTATGTAAAAGCAATAACAACTACCTCGAAATTTTATAACAATGCACCCATTGGCTATCATTCCGTTGACGCAAATGCTAATATTGTACATATAAATGATACAGAACTTCAATGGCTCGGTTATTCACGAGAGGAACTCATCGGAACACCATATAGTCTATTAAGACATCTGAATGAATTGCCCGAAGAGCATAAACAACTCTTCGAAGAATTTAAAAAAGGTGCGCTTGTAAAAAACTTACCCGTCCAACTCTATAAAAAAGATGGTACTACCCTTCATGTTTTGATTACATCTATACCGATGTTTGACAGTAAAGGCGTGTTTAATATGAGTCGGTCTTTCGTATTAGATGTAACTGAACAAAAAAGGCTTGAAGATGAACTCAAAAAAGCCAATGAAGAACTCTTTCACCTCAATCAAGAAAAAAATCGCTTCATCGGTATCGCTTCGCATGACCTTCAAAATCCCATTTCGGCGATTATGATGACCACCGAGTTGCTACGCAAAACAGCAAGTAACCTTACCGATGTGCAACGCAAACTCATACGTAATATCGAAAACTCAACTGAAAGGATGTCTTCTTTAATAAAAAACATCTTGAATTTGAATAGAATAGAACGGGGCATCATTAAACCTGAATTCAAACAGATGAACGTGAAAAGCTGTGTGTGGGATGTGGTGAATAGAAACATGATTTTTGCTGAAAGAAAAAAAATTAAACTCATTTTCAATGCCCACAGCGAAAAAGATTTGACCATTGATACGGACTGTAACTATTTTTCTCACGTTATTGAAAATCTTGTTTCAAACGCTATCAAGTTTACGCATACGGGCAAAACAGTGGAAGTGACGCTTGAAAAAAAGGAAAAATCTGTACGAGTGCATGTGAAAGACGAAGGGCAAGGCATCAAACACGAGGAGTTACATTTGCTTTTTCATCAATTTGAAAAACTCTCGGCTCGCCCTACGGCGGGTGAATATTCTACGGGGTTGGGGCTTTCCATTGCTCGAGAATATGCCCAAATACTGAGGGGGTCTATCGAAGTAGAAAGTGAATGGGGTTTGGGGTCAACCTTTACGCTTGTGATGCCTATTGAGGTCACTCCTTAAAATAGGATACTACAAATTGTCGTTCTTTTTCAAGGTTTAACAGATTCTCTCGGATTAAATCCAAATTTAGATGGGCATCCGTGTAGCGATATTTTGTTCCCAAAGTGGCAATGCGTTCATAATAAACTTGTGCCATTTCCGCTTGGGCTTTGGTGTCATCCAAAAGTTTTAATACTTGGTTGCGTTGAGTGGGTTTACGTTTCTTTTCTTTTATGTCAGCCCGCAACTTATAATATTGTGTAATACCCGCCACCGCTTTTGCACTATAAAATCCTGCCAATGCCTTCATGGCTTCTATGTCTTCTGGATTATAATTCAAGATACGATTGGCTACATTAAATACTTTACCCAATGAATCCAATGCCTCCCAATGTTTAATCGTGTCTTGAAAAGCGATATTTTCTACCGTATTATCACAATCCGAATTATGCGTAAAACATTGGTAACCAGTGGGTTGGGTCAATAATTGCCAAATAGGGTCATGGGGCAAATGATTTTGTAAAAATACTGAGGGGCCCCCTAAGAAATATTTTTGAGCCACCTCCGCATTGTCTGCACCCCATGTGGCATCCAACAAATAATACTTTTCATTCAGTTGAACCACATTCCATGCGTGACCTTCTCGCTCGGGAATATTGTTTTTATCTTTTACAATGCCTTCCACCACATAAGCCTTGATGTTACTCATTTTGCATAACGCTTTAAATAATTTTGCGTAGCCGATGCAAACCGCTTTTCGGGTTTTCACTACATTGTATGGTTCTTGCGTGAGCATGGTGTCGCCCTCTACCCTATTTCTGAAACGGTGGTCGTATTGAATATTGGCCGTTATCCAAAAATAAATAGCGGCAACTTTTAGGGAATCATCGGTGAGGTTGGCGGTTAGTTTTTGGGAAATACTTGTCACATCATCTTGGGTTTGCGTCCATGATGCTGTTATTTTTAGCGACAAAAAAATCAATATTGTAATTATTTTTTTCATGGTAACACTGTAAAGAATGAGATATACCAACACGAATTGTACGAATATAAAAAACGAATAATACCAATTTACATGTAACCCTTTAATCATTACATCTAAATTGGCGTTATTCGTTTTTTATATTCGTACAATTCGTGTTGATATATTTTATTCATTTAGCTACTAATAATGTAGCGGCGGATTTATCCGACCTGTGCGATTAAACGTCTTCGGCAACATCTATCATCTTGAAACCACCGATTTTAATCGGTGGGAAAGGAATTACCACAAAACACATCTATCTTCTTTTCAAAAACATCACATCCTGCACG
>JAYTMW010000188.1:0-3352 GCA_043728105.1 Saprospiraceae bacterium
CCCCCCTCAGTACGGACGCATGTGCGCTCGTGGGTGAAATAAATTTCGGGTAGCTCAATATTCTCCCGTTTTATATAGTTCCAAACATCCAATTCAGTCCAATTTGAGATGGGGAAACAACGCATGTTCTCCCCTTTTTCTAATTTACCGTTAAACACATTCCACAATTCGGGGCGTTGTTTCTTCGGATCCCATTGCCCAAACTCGTTGCGGTGACTGAAAATGCGTTCTTTGGCTCTCGCCTTTTCCTCATCACGGCGTGCGCCACCGATGCAAGCATCGAACTCAAATTCTTCAATCACATCCAATAAGGCATAAGTCTGTAAGGCGTTTCTACTTGGAAACTTACCTTTTGCATCTTCCAAACGGTGCTTTTTGATAGAATCCAACACTTGACGCACGACTAATTTTTCGCCAATTTTCTTAGCCAAATTATCTCTAAAATCAAGGACTTCTTGAAAGTTATGACCCGTATCAATGTGTACCAATGGAAACGGAAACTTGCCAGGGCGAAAGGCTTTTAAAGCCAAATGCACCAAAAGAATAGAATCTTTTCCACCCGAAAATAGCAAGGCAGGGCGTTCAAATTGACCGCCGATTTCACGCATGATGTGAATGGCTTCGGCTTCGAGTTTGTCTAAATAATCAAGTTTGTACTGATTCATTTATTTGATAATTAATTGATTTTCAATTGCTTATGTTTGAAAAACTTGACGCAAGTTTGAAACTTGCGTCAAGTTGTAGCCGTAGTTACATGCAATCCACACTCTTTTTTACTTGCATCTTCCCACCACCAACGACCCGCTCTAAAATCTTCTCCCGCTTGAATCGCCCGTGTGCAAGGTGCGCATCCGATGCTGACAAAACCTTTATCGTGCAAAGGATTATAAGGGATACCATTTTCACGCACGTAATGTTTCACTGCGTCAAAAGACCAATCAAAAAGTGGGTGAAATTTAACGAGATTATGTCCGCCATCCCATTCGAGATTTGACATATCGTGGCGGTTCAAAGATTGCTCGGCACGGATGCCCGTAATCCAAATTTTTTGGTTTTTTAAAGCTCTATTCAAAGGCTCAACCTTGCGGATGTAGCAACATTCTTTTCTATTTTCAACGGAATCATAAAAACTATTAGGCCCTTTTTCACGCACCAATTTTTCGACCCCCTCAGTATTTGGGTAAAAAACATCAATGGTTTTCTTGTATTTCAGAAGGGTTTTATTCCAAGTAGAATAGGTCTCTTGAAAATTGCGTCCAGTATCGAGCGTGAATACTTTTATGGGTATGTTATTTTTAAAAATAAAATCTGTAATCACTTGATCCTCAATGCCAAAGCTCGTAGAAAAGACGATTTCGCCTTCAAACTTTTCAGACAAAATTTGTAGAGATTGAAGGATGTTGTGTCCTTCGATTAAAGATTTTATGTTTTCTGTTTTTTCCATTCTGATTATGCTTTCCAATTTTTAGAATTAGGCCCCTCAGTATTTTTAGCGTTTTTTTGTTAATTCTACTTATTCGATAGAATTAATAGTGCAAAGATGTAACCAAATATTGAAATAGGCAAGGATTTTTCGTAAAATACTTTTAAAAGGGTAAAATTTATGGAATACTGAAAATAAAAAAAGCCACGCTTTCATGCGTGGCTTTTTTTATAAATCGTTGATTACCAATATTTTATGCTAATTGTAGAGTTTTATTTTTGGCTTGAATTCTCTCCCATTCGTTCACGATAAGTTGCGCCATTTCAAGCAATAAAATAGAAGGTAAATCGCTGTTATACTCTTTCATAGCGGCGGATAAAACATCATTAAGAGGTCTATCTGGATACTGTTCATACATCTCCCGAATCATCATTTTGGTAGTAATTTCTAATGCCATCCGATATTTCTTTTTGAAATAGGAATTGCGGGTGATGTGAGATAAGCGAGCTTTCTCTTCATCTGTCATGATTCGGAAAGGAATATCCATTTCCTTTGCTTTATCTAATAAAATTAGTTCTTTCTCTTCTATACTCATCATTATAAAAAATTTACGCTAAATAACGATTCAAAAGCCGAAACACCAACAACGATATTTCGGCTTTTGCACAATACTTTTACAACTCCCGAATCCAAATATTGCGATAACTCACCGCATTACCATGATCTTGAAGTTCGATAGCACCTTTACCATGCGCTTTCCATTTTGGTGGGCCGATGTACTCCGTAGTGCCTTGTATTTCGAAGTGATTTTGCACAATAACGCCGTTGTGAATCACCGTTATATAAGGCGGTTTTTCAACCGAACCATTTTTGCGGAAACGAGGGGCAGAATAAATAATATCATAAGTATTCCACTCACCTTCCTTGCGACACGCATTGACAAGCGGCGTGGTTTGTTTGTAAATACTCGCAGCTTGACCATTGGAATAGGTCTCGCTTTCACGGCTATTCAGCACTTGCACTTCGTAACGCTCTTGCATAAAAACGCCACTGTTACCCCTACCCTGTCCTTGTCTCGAAGCATCTTCGATGGGTGAACGCCACTCGATATGCAATTGAAAATCATTGAATTCTTGTTTGGTACGAATGGCCTTTTTGCCACCTACAACGGTCATTGAACCATCTCCATCGAGTTTCCAACCCACTGGACTACCATGCACAGCACTGTCGGCACGTTCCCATTTATCAAAATTTTTACCGTCAAACAAGACAATAGCATCAGCGGGAGCGTCGCCTACTTGTTTTGCGGGATCCACTTTTCGTACTTTGGGTTCATAAAATTCCGTTTGCTCATGCTTTGTGAGTTCTTCAAACTTTTGCGCTTGCGAGGTATAAGTGGCAGCCAATGCTAAACCAACGAATGTTATTTTTTTAAAATTCATAAATGTTTGATTTTTAATATTTTATAGAAATATTTGTGAAAAATTAGTGTGTACCGTAAAACAAGCTCTATTGAATGTTCCGCATAAAATTTTCTTTATCAGATATTTTTTTTAGGAAAAACGAAGAGGTAGCTCCGCTAATGCTCGGTAGCTCGTTTATTTTATCATTCGAGGGGCCAAGCATTAGCGGAGCTACCTCTTCGTTTTTCCTAAAAAAAAATCGTATCCCTCCAAATCGCCTTAGCGATTAAATATTTTGTAATCACATAGCTTTGAAAGTTATGTGATTACAAGTTTTTTCAACAAAAAAGTATAAAAATACTGAGGGGCCCTATTTTTTCAAAAACCCTAAACCATCCAACCAATTTTGGAGACGTTCCATCCATTTATCATTGGTCGTTTTATTATCCATGCCAAAGCCATGACCACCCTTTGGATAGAGGTGCATCTCGGCAGGTACTTTGTTTTTAATACATTTTTGATAAAA
>JAYTMW010000189.1:0-1599 GCA_043728105.1 Saprospiraceae bacterium
GACACCTAAAGTGCGCTTGGTTTTTTATCTTAAAAATAAGAAAAAAAAGAGGAAATACTGAGGGGGGAAAGCAACGTAAACACCATTTTTTTATTTCAAGATTTGAAACACAGGAGAAAACGTATCGGATGAGATTTTTTAATTTTTTCACTCAAGAATTAGCGATTGACCTTGGCACCGCCAACACGCTCATCATACAGAACGACGAAATTGTTGTGGATGAACCCTCTATCGTAGCCATTGACCGCAAATCAGGCGACACCATCGCCGTGGGTCATAAGGCCATGCAAATGCACGAAAAGACGCATGAAAATATCAAAACCATTCGCCCTTTGAAGGATGGTGTGATTGCGGATTTTCAAGCGGCAGAAAGCATGATTGAAGGTTTTATACGCATGACAGGCGCACGTCGTCGTTTTTTTACGCACATGAAAATGGTTATCTGTATTCCTTCGGGCATCACAGAGGTAGAAAAAAGAGCCGTGTTTGAATCCGCCGACCATGTTGATTCCAAAGAAACATATTTGATTCACGAACCTATGGCAGCCGCTTTGGGTATCGGTTTGGATGTGGAAGAGCCCATCGGAAACATGATTATTGACATTGGTGGTGGTACGACTGAGATTGCGGTGATTGCTCTTTCGGGTATCGTGTGCGACCAATCTATACGTATAGCAGGTGATGAATTGACGAATGATATTGTGAACTATATGAAACGCCAACACAATATTCTGATTGGCGAGCGTACTGCGGAGCAAATCAAAATTCATGTTGGTTCAGCGTTGCCAGAGTTGGATGCGCCACCCGATGATTTTGCGGTGAATGGTCGTGATTTGATGACAGGTATTCCAAAGCAAATCACCGTTAATTACAGTGAAGTAGCTCACGCAATTGATAAAAGTATTTCCAAAATTGAAGATGCTATATTAAAGGCGTTGGAAACAACGCCACCCGAGTTGGCAGCCGACATTTACAAAACAGGCTTATACCTCACAGGAGGCGGTGCATTACTGAGGGGCCTCGATAAAAGAATTGCTGCAAAGACAAAATTACCCGTTCATGTAGCCAACGACCCTTTGAGAGCTGTTGTGCGTGGAACAGGTTTGGCTTTAAAAAATACGCATAAATACTCGTTTTTGATAGATAGAAAAAGAGTTTAAAATAATTTTACTCACAGTAAGTTAATATTCAGCCAAATGATATTTTTATTCATTTGGCTGTTTTTTATAATTGAATAATGAACTTCATACAACGATTCGGCAATTTTTTTCTGTTTTTTCTATTAGAATTTTTTGCGTTGTATTTAGTCGCTCAATACAACGACCGTCCTAAATTGGTTTACCAAAGCTCGGCGAACCTCTTTACGGGTATCTTGTACGACAATGTGAGTTCCGTCAGAAAATTTCTATCCATTCAACAAGTTGCCGATAGTTTATCTAAGGAAAATGCGGAATTGAAAGCGCAGTTGGAAGCATCTAAATATATTGTGCTTGACCAACGAGGCACGGTGCGTTTTGCTTTAGACACATCCACTATTCGCCCTGATACGGCCATTAAAAAAGATGTCATTCAACAATTTTCCTATATTGCAGCCGAGGT
>JAYTMW010000190.1:0-5705 GCA_043728105.1 Saprospiraceae bacterium
TAAAAGGAATCAACGTAATTTCTAACGAACAATTGTTTATGGTTCGTGGTGGCAAGAAAAGCAGCAAAAAAGCTTCTGTGAAAAGCATGGGCAGCCACAAAAGCTTTGGCAGCAAAGGAACAAGAAAAGGTGGTTCAGTAACGCCTCCTCCTCCAGTTTTGATTCCATAATCTGATTTTAATTTTTAGAAAACATAAAATGCTTAATAATTAAAGCCCCTCTAAAGTTTAGAGGGGCTTTTTTTAATGCCAAGAAATCATCTTAGATATTGATAGCTTTTTTCATTATTTTTCAACGTTTCTTTTGCAATTATTGAGTTTAAATGTTGCTCGTTAAAAATTTTAAAACAAATTTTTCCACATCATACTCTCCAAAGGTCTATCGCTTCGAGTGTTGTATTTTGCATTGGGCTTACGGTTGTAATAGTTGTTAATTTCACCTTCCACCATAAAATAAATCAGTTGACCAATGGGCATTCCCGCATATATACGTACAGGCATCGCTGCACTGATTTCGAGCGTCCAATGGTTGCAGAAACCGACATCGCCTTTGCCCGCCGTGGCGTGAATGTCAATCCCCAAACGACCCGTGCTACTTTTGCCTTCGAGAAACGGCACGGCGTTGTGCGTCTCGGTATATTCTTCCGTCACACCCAAATATAATTTGCCAGGCTGCAACACGAAACCTTCTTCGGGAATCTCAAAATGGGTGATGGTATTGTGTTTTTTAGCGTCCAATTCCGCCGCATCGTAGGTGGCTAACCACTTGCCGAGATGCACATCGTAGGAGTTCGTACCTAAGCAATCCACCCGAAAAGGCTCTATCACAATGTCGAGAGATTGGATGCTTTCTAAAATTTTTTTATCTGAAAATATCATTATGAGTTATTGGTTATTCGTTATTGATTATTGGTTATTCAGTTATTGGCTATTTATGTTTAATTAATAAATAACCTAATAATTAATAATCAATAATCAACTAACTAATTGATTATCAATATTTTACCGACAAAAGTGTTGGCATTTTTCTTTGAAAAAACTCGGTAAAAATACAAGCCTGCGGTGGGAAATAGGTTTTTTTCTAATAAAATTTTATCCTCATTTTCAGAAAGGTCTTTTTTGTAAATAGAACGACCATTTATATCTGAAATATTCAGCCTCAAATCGGTTGAAATTATGTCTTTTATGTCCAAAAACACGTCAGATACTGAGGGGGTCGGATGCACGCTTACTTGTGCGGATGCGGTACGTGTATCTTTTGTTTTTGATAAAAAATCACAAATATTGACCGTAGAAAGGTTGCCGCCGATGCCTTTTGCTTCTTCCGAAGTGATGTAGAGACGGCAACTATTGGTCGGATGAAAAGCAAGGGCTTCACGCTGCACAATATTGAACATGCTAAAATCAAGCACCCGTTTTTGTCCTTCCCAAAAAGGTTTTGCGCCAAAATCTGAGAATACGAAAAGTTTGAGATAAGACATCAAAACGACCTTGCCGTCATTGCTTTTTGCCGATGCGGTAATGGCACCTTTATATTTCCAAGAATTTTCAGTGTCCAAAATTTTTGTCAATTTGGCCACGTGTTTTCCGCCGACATTCGGAATGCTATAAATCCACGTTTTACCCGTGTAGGGGTCGGTATCAAAATCCTTTGTGATGATGTAAATAGAGTCTTTTTCGACAATCATCGCCTCTGCGTCAAAGTGTTTTTGTGCATCAGAGGGTGGGAATTGAAGTTGGTCTTCGTAGCTAAATTCTATGACCGCATCATGGGCTACTGAATTTGTTTGATATTTATTTTTAAAGTTTAAAATCTTGTAAATCAATAAGTTACGCCTATCCTCGTTGTTATTCCCAAAATCGCCGATGTAGAGTGACCCCTCAGTATCGAAGGTCATTTCTTCCCAATCTACGTTGGCAGCATTCTTGACATTGACCGTTCTGAGAAGTCTTCCGCTGGAATCAATTTGGTAAATTTTGGACGCATCGCCACCGTCATTATGCGTCCAAAAAAGGTTGGGTGATTCTACCACCAAACCCGATGATTCTCTCAAACCCGTTGGTAAAGAAGCCATCGTATCTACCTTTAAAGTCTGACAAGAGACAACAAATGGCGTAAAAAAGAATAATATTTTTACAAAACAATTATTTTTCATATTCAAAAAGCGTAATCTTTGCGTTAAAATTTGTTAACCGCCGATTACGCCGATTTTGCTGATTTAACGCAGATAATTCATAAAAAAATCTGCGTTAAATCAGCAAAATCAGCGTCATCGGCGGTTTAAAAAACAAAATTAAACAAATGACGAATCAATCAGTAATCAATGTAGCGATTTTTGCAACGGGTGGTGGCTCCAATGCGCTCAAAATCATGGAACATTTCAGAAATCACCCAACAATAAAAGTGGTTTTGGTGGTGTCGAACAAACGGGAAGCGGGCGTTCTGAAAATCGCTGAATATTTCGGTGTGGATACGCTAATCGTTTCAAAATCAACGTTTTATGAAACAGAAAATATTTTAACATCTCTTTCAGATTATAAAATTTCTTTCATTGTTTTGGCAGGATTTTTGTTGCTTGTCCCTAATTATATCATAAAAAATTACCATAAAAAAATAGTCAATATTCACCCTGCATTATTACCAAAATTTGGTGGAAAAGGGATGTACGGACACCATGTTCACGAAGCCGTGAGGGCTGCCAAAGAAACAGAAACAGGTATCACCATTCATTACGCAAACGAACATTATGACGAAGGCGATATACTTTTTCAAGCCCGTTGCCCCGTCTTACCAACCGATTCGCCCGAAGATATTGCCCGCAATGTGTTGACATTGGAGCATGAAAATTATGCTAAGGTTATTGAAGAATTGTTGGTATGATTTAAGAGAATTGACAACTTTTCAAAAGTTGAGGTGCATGCACAAGTCGGGAAAAAACATCTATCATCTTGAAACCCCCGATTTTAATCGGGGGATAGGCAACACCCACAAAACACATCTATCTTCTTTTCAAAAATTTACATCAAAAAGATGTGATGTTCTGAATAGATGATAGATGTGATGAGTGCTTGTTTTTGGCCCCCCGTTGAAACGGCGGGTTTCAAGATGATAGATGTGTTTTCGGACTTGTGTATGTACTTTGGCTTTTGACAAATTGTCCACTCTAAAATCGGAACATTTCAACAGAAAATCGTATAATATTTTATAGCAAAACATTCTTGAACATTATTGAAGTGTAATTTTTTAATTAATTTAAAAATAAATACGTAAATTGCTTAATATCAATAATTTAGCATTTTAAATTTTTAATTCTTAATTTGAAATTGCCCTAACGCAGCACAAAATTATAATTAAATGACACGTTATTATACCCTTATTTTATGCCTCATCGGTAGCCTTTCCCTCGGTTGGTCGCAACAAGACAATTTGAGTGCTTCTAAGCATATCAAATTGGCAAAACAGCTTTCGCAAGAAAACAAACATGCGGCGGCGGCAGGTCATTACGAAGCGGCTTGGAATCAAAAACCAAAGAAATTGGAGTGGCTTTTTGAAGCGGCTAAAAACTTTTTGCAAGCCCGTGAATACCGCAAAGCTGCCGAGTCGTTTGGCACTTTGAAAGACAATAAAATGTTTCCGCAATCCCGTTTTCAATATGCCGTTGCGCTGCAACAAAGTGGGCAATATGATGAAGCTATTCCAGAGTTTTTACTGTACCTGAACACCTACGAAGCCAAAGATAGAGAGGCGATGAAAGACCGCATCGAGGAGTATGTCAACGGCTGCACGATGGCGATTCGTCAATCAGATTCGACGGTAAAAAAGAAATTTGAGATTGAACATTTGAGCGAAACCATTAACTCACCCGACGATGACCTTGCGCCTGTTCCCTTTGGCGACGACATTTTATATTTTACAAATTTGGTTGAAAATAAAGGCAAACTCATGCGCACACAGCAATTGAGTAAAGATTGGTCATTGGCGGCGGCGGTCGAAAATTTGCCGATTCCGCAAGGCATTTCTTACGGAAATGGTACTTTTTCTAAGGATGGCTCCCGCTTTTATTACACCCAATGCACGGATATTGTGATGAAAAAAGAGAAAAAACGTACTTGCGCTATTTATTATATGAATCGCTCGGTGAAAGGTTGGGAACAACCCGTGAAACTTTCGGACAAGGTAAATACTGAGGGGGGCATGACCACGCATCCGTATATTTTTGAACGCAACGGACGTGAGGTTTTGTTTTTTTCAAGCAATCGGACGGGCGGAAAAGGCAATATGGATTTGTGGCACTCGTCACGCAGTTTGAAAAATGAAGATTTTTCGGAGGCTCAAAACCTCGGCGGCATCATCAACACGGATGGCGATGACGTTACGCCGTTTGTGGACACGCTCGATAATACGCTTTATTTTGCCTCAAATGGTCGAGCTACGTATGGTGGTTTGGATATTTTTAAATCAAAAGGCAACGATAAAAACAGTCAATGGACGGCGGCAGAAAACATGGGTGCAACCTTTAATTCGGGTGCGGATGATTGGTATTTTACGTTGAATAAATCTCGCACGAGTGGCTATTTTGTGTCGAATAAAGCATTAGGCATGGAAAAATTGAGTTCTCGTGATGATGATATTTATGGTTTCAAAGTCATTCAAGAACGCACGGATTTGGCGGTTTTGGGTCAAATTTTAGAAAAAGAACAGAAAACGGCCTTAGAAAACACCCGTGTTTCGCTTTTTGAAAAGCGAGAAAGTGGCGGCGGGCAACGCCTTTTGAGTTCGTTGATGTGCGCCGAAGGTGCTTATCAATTTACGGTTTTGCAGAAAAAAGGGTATGTATTAGAAGTGGAAAAAGAAGGGTATCGCATGGGCGATTTTGCGTTCAATACAAAGGATTCTACTAAAAATATTCAGCATGATTTTTTGATGGAAAAATACGTAGAATTGGTATCCGTTCCTCTTCCCGCCGAAACACCAAAGAAAGCGGGTGATAAAATTGTGAATGAATCGCCTTCAAAAAAGGATAAAAAAGAGACGAAAACAACCACAAAACCGACTGAAAAACCCACAAAAGGTGATCATTCTATCGTAAATACTGAGGGGCCCTCCAAAACAGAAAATGACAAAGCCGGTAAGAAAAACTCTGGCGTTATTTTTAAAATACAAGTGATGGCTTATAATAATTTGGATAATGCCAATCGTCGCCGCATTGCTCGGGTCGATGATTTGGGTGACATTGATACCGAAAAGGCTTTGGTGAACGGCAAAACTTACACCCGTGTCATGTTGAGTGATTTTGATTCGTACTCCGAAGCGGCTACAACGTTGAAAAAAGTGAAAGACCGTTCTTTGGCGGATGCGTTTATTGTGAAGTATGAAGATGGTAAGCGGACGAATAAGAGCCGATGATAAAATATTGATAGTGCCTATCGCAGGCAGGTCAAAAAGTTGTGCGTGAAGTAGGGAAACTTGCTTCACGCTTTTTTTATTTTAGATAAAATGTAAATTTTTTTCAAAACGCACCAGAGGTGCAAAATATTGGTAATTAAAGCACAATTGCCCCATTTTTATAGCCCCAGCGTGGTGTAATACCTATATTGCACCCCGCTGGGGCTACGGTTAAAGTCTAAATCAGTGTTATCACCAATATTTTGCACCTCTGGTGCGTCACAAACCTTTAAATTTAGCACAAATAAAAAGGTATTATG
>JAYTMW010000191.1:0-1620 GCA_043728105.1 Saprospiraceae bacterium
AAAAAAAATTAACTCACTTTTTAAAGAAGATCCTTCTTTTGCTTTAAAAAATGTCATTTCTGCTGTATTAGAACGGCTTCCTAATGATATATCTGCTGAGTTGCTGCTAAAAATAACCTTATTTACCCTAAAAAAATGGAAAGACCTATCTAATTCTGCATCTCAAAGGAAAAATGTTAAAGAACTTGTTTAGTGATTGCAGTCGATCTTTATTGGATATATCGGCTTATCAACAACCAAATACCAAATCCTAAAAACAAAATACCCGACCCAATATTGATGTAACGCATCACTTTTGCCGTCAAAATATTTCTAAGCCGAGCTGCAAAATAAGAAATTGCTAAGCTGGTAATCGTAGCACATAGCAAAGCGCCTGTAAAAAAACTCACGTTTTCATACATTTCAAAATGGTATTTTGTTTTTAAAACACCCACTGTACCGACCCATTCCATGAAATTTGTCGGGTTGAGAATATTGAGGAGAAAACCTTTGAACAGATTTTGAAAAAACAGCGCTGTCAAGTTTATTTCTTTTGCTTTGGCAACTTTACTTCGATTGAAAATAGTGATGACACCCAGCGTTATCAAAAATAAACCGCCTATCAATTCTACCCAAAATGATATATCTACTCCCTGCGGAATGAAAGCCTCCACCCCCGAATATGCCAATCCGAGCAGGACTAAATCAGCCAATATTACGCCAATCGTAATCGGAATAGTCGAACGAAAACCGCGTTCGAGGCTCGTTTTGATGATGGTAAAAAAGACTGGACCGAGCGCAAAACTGAACAGAAATCCAATCGGAATACCGTATAAAAAAGCTTTAATTGAGAAATAATGCAATTTTTATAACTTTTATGGTGATAGAAAAATTCAAACACAAATTGTTTGAATTGAAATTTTATACTTTATTCTAACTTAATTTAGAATTAAATTTGGATTTAGCAAAATTAAAATTTGTTTAAAATAAAATGTTTTAACTCGTCTTTTTGCCCAGATACCAAAACCCGATAAATGATATGCCGCTCAACGCCACCAAAACCCACCACAAAACGGTATAACCATACGCCGCTATCACCTGCGTACCTACCATCGGTGCTACCACATTTGAAATAGAATACGCCATCGTATAAAGTGCCATATATTGCCCCTGTCGTGCTTCGTTGCCTTGTTTGGTCGCCCAACTGGTGCTGAATGGCATGACGAATATTTCGCCAAATGAAATAATAATCATGTAAAAAGAGGCTAAAAACCAAGACATTGAAGCTGGCAACGTGAAGGCTAAATACGAAACCGCGTAGCATAAAATACCCAATCGGACAAACCACATCGGGCTGCGTTTGTTTTCAATTCGGAAAATTAAAGGCATTTCGAGGGTCATAACAGCAATGCCGTTGATGGCACTCATGATGCCGATAGTGGCTTCATTCCAACCGTAAACTTGCTTGAAAAATACGGGCACTGTCCACATGATTTGCATAAAAACGGTAGCACCTATGAATGTCGAAATGACAAAAAGGAGGTATTTTTTATCTAAATAAGGTGATTTTGCTTCGGTTTTGACTATATTTTGAGCATTATACTGAGGGGGTACTTCTTTATTTTTATTTTCAACTAATGC
>JAYTMW010000192.1:0-2754 GCA_043728105.1 Saprospiraceae bacterium
ATAAGACACATAGTATTATGTATAAACTCCTAATAATCAACACTTTATATAACTTTAAACGGTTTTCTTATAAAAAACTTTTAGGTGCAGCGCACCGTACTATTGGGTGTTATGTTACGGTGCGCTGCACCTCTGGGAAACGAGTTCGGTCTTTTTGCTACAAATATTACGGTGCGCTGCACCTTGAAATTTTTACAAGAAAACCGTTTATAACTCTATGTGTTCTCTGTGCCTGTGTGTTAAAAAAAAATGATCTGTTTATTATTTACTCGTTGCTTATTTTTTGCAAAATAAGGAAAAATTATGTAATTTTTATACAATTTCTACTTAATTTTTACTCATTAAGACTAAAATCTCATTAACCAATTCGTTGAATTCATCCTTAGCTTTTTTATCTCTGCCTTCCACAACGCCCAAACCTTCAAAGGCCGTTTCGACATAAGCGGTACGATTGCCCAACTGATTTTTGAGTATTGGGATGTCATAAGCCCGAATCGCATCAACGATGGCTTTGTAAACCCTAACTTTCTCATTGGCTCGATTCATTATGATGTGCGTGGACACGCTTTTTCCGCCGTATGCGACACGATTGCCATTTATCTCCTCCAACTTCTCGAAGAAGTTCTCAAAGGCTCTGTAATCGTAAATACTGGGTGAAATTGGAATGAGCAAAATATCGGCGGTGATAATGGCTCTTTCCGTAATTTCTGAAACGTGGGGTGTGCCGTCAATAATGACCACATCGAACTGATTTTTCAAGCGTTCAATTTCGCCCGTCAACTGCTTTTCTGTGATGCCAAAAACCGAAATGGCGGGCTTATCCGATGGGCGAGAACCTGCCCATTCTGACGCTGAACGTTGCTTTAAATCGGTGTCAACGATGCAAACAGTTTTGCCCAAATAGCTGAGCGCAACGGCCAGATTTGTAGAGATTGTTGTTTTACCAACACCACCCTTTAGATTTGTGATTGCAATTTTCATAATTTCTAATTTTGGGCAAGGTAGTAAAATGAGTAATAATTGTATAATTTTTATTTAAAAAATGAGTAAAAATTATACATTTTACTTTTTTACAGTGATTCCGATAGCATTTTTAGAACTTAATGAAAACAATAGGTCATATTTTAGGTTTCTTACTTTTAAAAGACCGAGATGCCCAAACAGAAAAAGAAAGCGGACTTGCCACAGAAAGTATGCGCCACGTGCGCAAGACCATTTACTTGGCGCAAAAAGTGGGAAAAAGTGTGGGCAGAAGTCAAATATTGCAGTGATAAATGTCGTCAAGATAGTAAAAACAAAAAAGCATGAAAGTCATCGAAAAGCACAATCTTTCGCCAGAAGACATCAACCGCATCATCGAAATGGCGTGGGAAGATCGCACGACTTTTGATGCTATAAAAGCGCAATTTGGTTTAGTCGAATCAGAGGTTATTGAGCTGATGAAATTTGAAATGAAACTCTCTAATTGGAAAAAATGGCGGGCGAGGGTGCAAGGGAGAGCCACAAAGCACTTGGTCAAATTGCGTGAGATTATGGACGAAACGGGCGACGGGGTACATCGGCACAAAAGTCGGATGCAACGGCCCACGGGTAATCGTATTTCTAAGAAAAAATATTGAAAAATAGGGTAGGGGTGAAAGAAGAAATCAACATAGTCTGGTTTAAACGAGATTTAAGATTGCACGACCACGAGCCGTTGGTTAGAGCCTCAAATACTGAGGGGGTAACGCTCTTGCTTTATATTTTTGAGCCTTCCCTCATGCAGCATTACGACAGCGACATTCGGCATCAACGTTTCGTTTATGAAAGCCTTGTTGATATGAATAATCGTTTGAAAATCAATAACTTACAAATAGTTGTTTGCCATAATGAAGCGGGTCTTGTGTTTGAAAAACTCCAAGAAAACTACCACATCAACACCGTTTTTTCTTATGAAGAAATAGGTATAAATCTGACTTATGCCCGAGATAAACGCTTAAAAAAATGGTTCACAAAAAACAATATCCAATGGCTTGAGAGCCAAACAAGTGGTATTTATCGAGGTCTGAATAACCGTAAAACGTGGAAAGAAGATTGGTATGATATTGCGAAACGGCCCATGCAAAACGCCGATTTATCCAAATTTCAACCCTTCAATTCTGACCCCGAAATGCTCAAAATACTGAGGGGGTCGGCTTTACCCTTTGACATCCAAAGCCGAAATCCTAATTTTCAACAAGGCGGTGAAACAACTGCTTGGAAATATCTTAAATCATTTCTCGAAACTCGAGGGCGTGATTACATGAAAAGTATCTCAAAACCCGAAGCGGCTCGGTTTCATTGTGGGCGTATTTCGCCTTATTTGGCTTGGGGTTGCTTGTCAAGTCGGCAAGTATATCAGTTTTCGCAGTCTTTTGAGTATAAAATAGGCAAACGAAATCTTGAAAACTTTATGGATAGATTGCGTTGGCGTGACCATTTTATGCAAAAATTTGAGAGCGAAGTCGAAATGGAGTTCCACAACGTCAATGGGGCTTATGACGATTTGCGCACCGCAACCAACGCCGCTTTTTTGACCGCTTGGAAGGAAGGCAAAACAGGTTTCCCCCTCGTGGATGCGTGTATGCGGTGCGTTCAAGCGACGGGTTACATCAATTTTCGGATGCGGGCCATGGTCGTTTCCTTACTCACGCACACGCTTTGGCAACCGTGGCAAGCGGGCGTGGGGCATTTGGCGCAGATGTTTTTGGACTACGAACCGGGGATTCATTTTTC
>JAYTMW010000193.1:0-4875 GCA_043728105.1 Saprospiraceae bacterium
CATGCGAATTACCGCTTATTTGATTTGAAAGTATTGAATAAGTACCAATTTGGTCACCACCGGGTACTATTTGCAAGCTGCCTGTAATAGGGCGATTAACAAATGAAGCGGAAACATTTTGAGTAAAAAAATCATCGCTTGGGTCATTGGGTGTTCCATTATCATTACAAGCAGAGGGGCTACCTGAAAAAGTGGCGGTAATAGTGCAAGCAGGCCCCACCCCTCCAATGATTAACAAATCATTATCTGTTGGGTTTGCAGAACCCGGACCAATATGTATCGCACCCGTTGGGCTTGGTGTGCCGCTGATAGCAGCACCGAAGCAATAAACTCTAAATGTTAGAATACCAGTACTTAAAATGGGAGCAATGGAAAAGACTTTTAGTGTACCGGCTGTATTTATGGTGACGGTGCTTAAGTTATTAGTGAAACCATCCGCACTACTTCTCAAAACAGCCGTATTGGGTCCGGAAGTATTACCCCATAGAACAAGGCTGACAGCAGTCACACTTGCTTGAAAGCCGCTTTGAATATTTACTGTAAACTCATAATACTTGTTATTGGCAATCGCTTGGGCTAAAGTTGTCGGACTGTTGTTATCGAACCAGCCCGTAGAATTCATACCGCCGGTACCCGCAGCAACCGTAACACCGGCTCCACGGGTCAATATACCCAAGTTTAAACCAGTTACGACACTTGTAGCCGTACTGGATGCTTGGTCACCCGGTTCTGCGCTCATTTCCCATCTCTCTATAGTTTGCGCTTTTAACTGAGGGGGTATTATAATATTTAAAAATAAAAAAATTAAGGCGTAATGAAGTGTCGTAATTCTCGAATAGTGGATAAAATGTGTTTTTTTCATTGGACTGTTTTTATATGGTTCAAATAAATAAGATTGTTATTGTCCTTTTTGCGGTTCTCCAAAAATGAAGTCGTCCATGACCGACACATCTATATCATTCCCGTCGTTGGGTCCCAGTTTAGAGTTGCCGTATTCGATTCGCACACGGTGTATCACGGCATCTTTGAAAATAACACCCAAAAACACATGGCCATTATTCAGTATCGGCGTAGCATAAGTACCGAGCGATTTATCATTTATATCGAAATATTCGAAAGCCGTATTTTCTACTCTATCAACATCTACATAAACAGCACCGAAGCCTTTGACCACAGCCTTGACATTGGAGCCGGGTACATAAAACCGAACATCTGCAATATTGCTACCGACCGGTGAAAAAAGCCGTTCACCACTAAAAGGTGGAAAAATTGCCGTATAACTCGGATTGATATTGCCAAAAGATTTTGGCGTGCGGGTCGGGTTGTCGCTATCTGCACTGACCATAAGTCCACTACCGGTTGTGCTGATAACAATGCCCCGCGCACGTGGAGCAGTAGGGCTGTTGAACAAATCCGACTTGTATAAGTTGGGTGCACATTCGTCATCCGTTAGACCATCCCAATTGACTTGCCTAAAACCGGTAGCCCCCTTTGTCCCCGGTTCGCCTAAGTTGTCAGCCCCAAGCAAGGCTTTAAATTGATTGATAGAGGTTTGAATGTCAGATGAAGCCTTAATGACTGTTGGGGTTTCAGTTGCTTCTTTTTTGCAACCTAAAAGGGAAAGGATGAGGGCGGCAGAACAAGCCGCAGCAAATGTTTGAATTTTCATTTTTTTATGGTTTTATTGTTAAAAAAAAGAATGCATACAATTAAGGTACTTTATCAATATTGGGTTTTAATTATTTTGAAAGGCACTATAAAATTGGACTTCTTTTTAATAACTATTTTAGGGATTAAACAATCGGGTAATTTTTCAAGTGTTTTATACAAATTGAGTTAATAATCGGTCAATTACTGCTCCATATAGGACTTTCCTTTAAGACTCCGCAGCTATTCAACGACGAATACCCAAGCAGTCAAAAAGACTCCTCAGCTATTCAACGACGAATACCCAAGCAGTCGAAAAGACTCCTCAGCTATTCAACGACGAATACCCAAGCAGTCAAAAAGACGCCTCAACTATTTACGCCGAATAACTCAACCATCCAACACACGACTCAACGATGCGCACCGAATAGCCCTGTATTCTAAAAGATTACTCGCTATTGGGCAAGGAATAGCACCGCTATAAAAAAGACCCCCTCAGTAATCGGCACGACTACTGAGGGGGTCAACCAAGACTGTAAAAATATCGAAAGCGATATCCTTTTGGGAAGGGGGTAAACTTTTATATCTTAACCTGTAACCAATTCCAAAAACGCCGTTTTACGGCTACGTGCCAATGGAATATGCTTGCTATTTGACATAATCACTTCTTCATCCGAGCGGATGAATTTTTTAATATGCTGTAAATTGATTAGATGGGAATGGTGTACGCGAAAGAAAAAATCATAATTCAGCATTTCTTCCACATCGCGTAAGGTCTTGGAAATCAATGCTTTATCGCCATCTTTCAAATGAATATGGGTATAAGGTCCGTCGCTATCGCAGTGCACAATATCGGCGACATCAATAAATATCAACCCTTCAGTCGTGCTGATAACCATGCGATTGGGAATGCCATTCGAACGCGCTGGATTGAACTGTTGCAATATTTCCAATTGCTCATTTTGAACACTCGATGTTGATTGCGCAGCTTTTTTAACAGCCATTATTAAATCCTCAACTATCAAGGGTTTTAATAAATAATCCAATGCACTGAATTTGAAAGCTCTTACGGCATATTGATTGTAAGCTGTGGTAAAAATCAGTTTAAAATGTATATCTTGGCAGGCTTCCAAAACTTCAAATCCATTGAGTTTGGGCATCTCAATATCCAATATCACCAAATCTGGCTCATATTCTTTAATGGCTTTTAAAGCGATTTCGGCGTCGTCATACGCGCCTATGATGTCCACTTCTGCGCTGCAATGTTTTCGCAAAAGATGTTGCAACAAATTGAGGCTGTTGGGTTCGTCGTCAAGCAATATGGTTTTAAGCGGTATGGTCATACGTTTTAATTTTAAAAAATTAAAAAGGCGTTTCTCCAATCTTTTTAATGCTATATTCACAGTAGAGAATTTCATACTACAAAAATGAACATTCTCTAATAAGCAAATATGCACAATATACCTTTTGACAAAAAGCAAGTTGTTATGGTATGGTTGATTTAATAATTGGTTTTTAATTCAATTGTGTATTCATTCTCAACACCACTTTTGTACCTAAACTTTCTCCATTTTCAGCCATTAAATCATGGATTCGCACATGGGCATCCAAATGATAGAGTTCGTTGATAACCCCCAAACGCTCGTGATTGACATTCATACCATGCGATTTGTGCTGATTAGCCGCTTTTGATTTTATAAGAGCCGCTTGATTGCGCCCTACGCCATTGTCTTCTATAGTTATCACGACTTTCTCCTCTTTTTTACCCGTATCTTCTAATCCTACGTGTACATTTAAGCGTCCGTGCCCGTCTTTTTTATGCATCATGCCATGCCAAATCGCATTTTCAATATATGGTTGAATCAACAATGGCGGCACAACAATCGCTGCCACATCGACCCCCTCAGTAATATTGATGTCATAGTCGAATTTTTTACCAAAACGCATACTTTCCAACTCAATATACAGGCGTAAGGTTTCCAATTCGGTCTCCAAATTCACATATTCCGTTCTTGAGCTATCCAATACGCGCCGTATCAATTTTGAAAACATACCCAAATAATGCGATGCATTGTCCGCATCATTCATCACTATATAATTATTGATACTATTGAGGCAATTAAAAACAAAATGCGGATTCATTTGCGCACTCAAAGCGGCTAATTTGACTTCACTTACTTCATGACGCAACTCCGCTTCGCGTTGTTTGAACATAGCTTCGCGTTCTTTTTCATCGGCACGGGCTTTCGCCTTTTGAGCTTGCGATTTGTACCACCATCTGACGAGTAAAATAAAGGATAAGAATGCCAGAAGGCGAAACCACCACGCTTCCCACCAAGGCGCATTTATTTTTAAGTGAAATACTGAGGGGGTCGAATTCCATAAGCCTGCGCTATTGGCAGCCCATAATTTGAATATATATTTACCCGATGGCAGGTTAGTATAATTCGCTGTCCTTATTGTATTGGCAAAAGTGGTGTCTTTCCCAAAACCTTCTAAAATATACTTAAAATGTAGGCTCTCGCTTTGGGTATAATTGATAGCCGTATAGTCAAATAAAACAAAATTTTGATGATACGGCAAAGTAAGGTAAGTATTTGTAACTTGTTGATTATCAAATGGATATGCTTGATTTTTAACCATAAAATACCTGATAAGCGGCGTAGCCAAACCTGTATTTTGATTGACTTTTAGGGGATCAAATGAAAGATTCATTCCCTCTTTTATGAAAAAAAACTTACCATTGAGCCGATGTATATTCCGAACAACTCCTTTATAATCATCATTTGAAAACCCATTATTTATTTCCATTTTTTTAAATATAGGGCTAATATTTTCTTTAAAATACACACCATATTGCGTAAAAGCCCATACCCCACCCGCCGCATCGGTAAATACTTGGGTGATTATGACAGGCGGAATACCCTCTTTTTCAGTATATAATTTAAATGCTTTTTTATCAATATTATAATAAATTAAACCCTCAAAAGTGCTCATCCAAAGGTTGCCATTTTGGTCTTTTTCAATATCGGTTGTCCATGAGTTTGTATCATGTGCATCTTGCTCAAAAGGCGATAGCAGTTGCCAATTTGCCGTTTGAGGAGTGAATTGAATCAAACCTTTAAAAGTAGCCAACCAAACGATACCGTTTTTATCTTCTTCGGCATCTATCAGCGTAGGCAATTGCAATTTATTTTTAAGAAAATCGGGTATGGGAAAAGGCTTAAT
>JAYTMW010000194.1:0-4839 GCA_043728105.1 Saprospiraceae bacterium
ACTGAAAAAGATTTTATACTATTTGACCTCATTATATGTAAATTTAATTTTTGTGGTAAATATAAGTGATACAATAACAAATTCTAAATTTAATTTTAGCATAAATCAATCACCTCCCTTAGTATTTTCAAACCCCAACCCCCATAACCTTCCCCTCCAACCGACTCCGCTCCGCCATAAAACAAGCCACATGACTCTCAATAGATTGGTCAATCGTTGAAGTCAAAAGGGCAGGGTTTTTCTTGGAAACAGCTTGCACAAAATCCGCCACCAAATGCCAATCGCCGCCGCCGTGTCCTGACTTTTCGTAGCCGTCCACGTCCTTCACTTTCACGTCAATCACCTCCGATTTTAAGGTCTTGAAATCATGCACCGTGAAGGTTTCCATATCACCTTCGATGAATCCCATGCTGCCCATGATGCGGGTGCGGCGACCGTGATAAGGCGTGAAAGCCTCCATCGAAAAATTAGCTGTGATGCCGCCTTCAAACTGCATGGAAGTCACATAATGATCGGGTTGGTCGTTGTCCATTTTATAAACGCAGCGACCATAATCGGTCGTTTTGAGGGCTTCCAAAATGGCATCGCCTTGTTTGGCGGGGTCTTCAGGCAGGTCAAAAACCCGAATCCGTTGCCGCTGTTGGTGATAAATGCGGAGGGCAGAATACGGACATTCCTTCTCGTGTGGGCAACCGTCGGTGCATCGGGCGGTGCTGCCCACGGGAGCATTTTCCGCCTTAAACCACTTCAAATCGCCAAAAGCGGCTATGTTTTTAAAGGGTTTATCCACCAACCAACGCAAAATATCCAAATCGTGGCACGATTTGCCCAATAAAATGGGCGTGGTCGTTTTTGAATTATGCCAATTGCCCCGCACGTAGGAGTGCGCCATGTGGACGTGTTCGATGGGTTCAAAATGTTGCACGCTCACCAGCTCGCCGATGCGCTTGGTTTGCAACAGTTTTTTCAATTTCACAAAATAAGGCGCATACCGCAACACGTGACACACGGCCACAATGCGCCCCGTTTCTTTCGCTTTTTTCAGTATCGCTCGGCACTCTTTTTCGGAGGGCGAAATGGGTTTTTCCAACAAAATATCGTAGCCCATGCCCAACGCTTTCATGCAAGGTTCGTAGTGCATACGGTCGGGCGTGGAAATGACAATGGCATCCGCAAATTTCGGTTTTTTGAACACATCTTCCCACGTCAAAAACTGATTTTCGGGCGCAATTTTGTGCTTTTCCGCAAAGCGTTCTCGACGTATCGCAATGGGTTCAGCCACGCCCACAAAATCCATTTGCTCGGCATAAGCGGCGGCAAAATTGCCATACACCGTGCCTCTATTGCCCGCCCCCAAGACGATTGCCGTCACGGGTTTGTCGGGCCGCTCGGCAAATCGCGAGAGGTGCAACAACTCGAAATCGTCTTCGGTAGCGAAGGGATTATGAGCCAATAACGGAACGCCCAAAGAGGACATCATGGTTTTGAGAACGTGACGGCGAGACCAATGTGTATTTTTCATAGCCAGATTTTTAAATTTACATAAATGATTAGCCAAAGTAAGAAAAAGGGGAACACAAATGAGGGGTTTGTAATCTTAATTTTTTATTTTTGATTAAATTTGTAGCTTACGGATTTATCCGAACCCGTCGAAACGGATTTATCCGTTGAAATATATAATTTATGCGAATAATGGGTTAAAACAACCAAAATAATAGAGCGGTGGCTATTGACCCAAAAATATGTGTTGTTAAACCTTTAGTTGCTCTTACTTTTGAAGCATCTTGAATTTTAGCTTTTTCAATCATCCAGTTAAAAAGGCTCTCAATGGGCTGTCTTACTCTTGAAACGGCTGTAGAAAAAAGATCATCGGCTGCTTTTTTAAACTGTCTAACTGATTCAGACTCACCTTTCACCAATTTGACGGGTGTAAATATATAGGTATTTGTGTCTTTCATAAGTTGTTCATTAAGCGGTTTATCGGCATAGGCTTTATCCGCAAATATAGCTCTATTGATAAGTTTAGGCAAAATAGGTTTTAGAGCTATTAAATCCGATTCAGAAGCGGGTGTAACGCTCAAAAACTCTGGCAATGGTAATTTTTTGGGTCTTTGATAAGCAACAACATGCAATTTGACACCAAAATAGTAAATACCCTTTGTGGCACAAAAAGTTTTATCCGATAACTCTGTTGCCACTTTTGCCTGTCTTTTACCCGAACAGAGCATGACTGGTAAAGCATCAACAAGCGAAATTTCTTCGTTAATTGATTCACTTTGAATGCTTTTTAAACTATCTAATTGCAGTGCCACAAGGGCATTTAAAGCACTGGACAAATTATTTATTCGGTTATTAAAATTAGCATAAGCTGGTAAATTGGGAAACCAAGAGCGCATAAAACGATTCGCAAAATCCCAGATTTCAGACTTTAGATGCTTGTTTTCATACCGACGACAATAAAAATAAATCGTCAAAACTTCTTCATCTGTTAATTTTTCATTAGCGGGTGAAGAATTAGGACTAAAACGTTGGTTATACCAACGAAGGTCTGTATTATAGCAGTCGCAGAAGTAGTGATATAGGGCAATTAGTTCTAACTCTTTCATATTCCTTATTTTATAGTTTAGTCACCATAAAGATAAGGATTTGTTTGAGACACTACTTCTGCTTTTTTAACCCATTATTCGCATAATTTGAAAATAATCAATTGTACATTTCAACGGATAAATCCGTTTCGACGGGTTCGGATAAATCCGTAAGCTACGACAACTTTAAACTATGACGAAAATACAAGAACGTTTCCTTGCATTAGATGTTTTCAGAGGGCTCACCGTGTGCTTTATGATTATCGTGAACACGCCTGGCGATAAGCTCAATCGTTTTGCCGCTTTGGTTCACGCTGATTGGCATGGGTTTACGCCTACGGATTTGGTTTTTCCGTCGTTTCTCTTTGCCGTGGGTAATGCGATGGCTTTTGTGATGCCTAAGTTTGCAGAGACACCCCCTCAGTATTTTCTCAAAAAAATCCTAAAACGTGCGGCAATTATCTTTCTTTTGGGCTTCTTGATGTATTGGTTTCCGTTTATGAAATGGAATGAAGCGGGGCAATTGGTGGGTAAATCCATTTCAGAAACCCGTATTTTGGGTGTTTTGCAGCGCATCGCTTTGGCGTATTTTGCGGGTTCGTTGATTGTTTATTTTGTGGCAGCCAAGCGTATTTTGGGTGTATCGGTTTTGTTGTTACTCAGTTACTTTTTTCTTCTATTGATTTTTGGTAATGCGACCGACCCCCTCAGTATTCAAGGCAATGCGGTGTATAAATTAGACCATATTTTGTTTGGCGACAATCATTTGTATCGGATGAACGGTCTGCCTTTCGACCCCGAAGGATTGTTGAGTACGCTGCCCGCTATCGTGAATGTTTTGGGCGGTTATTTGGCAGGTAAATTTATCATGGAAAAGGGCAAAACGTATGAAGGTTTGGCAAAATTACTCTTGGTGGGTTGCCTTTTAATTGTGTTGGCGGAGGCTTGGAATTTGATTTTTCCCATCAATAAAAAACTATGGACAAGCTCGTTTGCGCTCTACACAATCGGCTTGGATTTGTGTCTTTTATCGTCTATCATCTATTTCGTTGATTTCAAAAACAAGACGTTTGGGACCCATTTCTTCACTGTTTTTGGCAAAAATGCCTTGTTTATCTATCTTTTTTCGGAAATATTGGCTATTTCTATGAAGTTCGCCCCTGTGTCGTGTGAGCAATCTTATTTTAAATGGACGTATCAAACTTTCTTTGAACCGATTGGTGGGAAGGTGGGTTCGTTGGCTTTTGCGGTGGTTTTTATGTTGGTTTGTTGGGGCGTGGGGTTTTGGTTGGATAAGAAGAAAATATACATTAAAGTTTGATTTTTTCATTCAACACATAGGCACATAGTACACATAGCAAGGGGTATCTTTTCTTTAAAATTAGCTTGATTTTTTAAAAATATAATCCTTCCTATGTGTCCTATGTGCCTACGTGTTGAATAGAAAAAACCTTAACTATCCTTTGTTAGCAAGTTGCCCACAAGCCGCATCAATATCCTTCCCCCGACTCCGCCGAATCGTCACCATGATACCATTTTGATGCAAATAAGCCGCAAATTTATCAATATTGGCATCGGCAGACTTCAAAAGTGGGGCATTGTCAATTGGATTATATTCCAAAATATTGACGATGCAGGGGAACTGTTTACAAATTTTCACCAAGTTTTCAGCATCTTCCAACGTGTCGTTGAAGTTTTGAAAAGCGATGTATTCGAGTGTGATACGCTTTTTTCGGGCGGCGCAAAAATAGATTAACGACTCCACCAAAGCCTCCAAATTGTTGGATTCGTTGATGGGCATAATTTGGTGTCGTTTCACATCGTCGGCGGCGTGAAGCGAGAGGGCTAAATTAAATTTCACCTTATCATCCGCCGCTTTTTTAATCATTTTGGCAATGCCCGCCGTCGAAACCGTGATGCGTCTTGCCGCCATGAGCAACCCCTCAGTAATCAGCTCAACGCTGCGTTTTACGTTCGGGTACGTGAGCAAAGGCTCGCCCATGCCCATATACACGATGTTCGTGAGCGGCTGCCCGAAGGTTTCCAACGAATGTTTGTTGATGGCAACCACTTGGTCAAAAATCTCGGCGGCATCGAGGTTGCGTTTGCGCTCCATGCGGCCCGTTGCACAAAACGTACACGTGAGGCTGCACCCAACTTGCGTGGACACACAAACCGTATAACGATTTTCGGAAACAATGGGAATCAAAACAGCTTCAATCAGATGCCCGTCGTGCAAGCGATAGCGTCCTTT
>JAYTMW010000195.1:0-1681 GCA_043728105.1 Saprospiraceae bacterium
TTTTGGCGTGATAGCAATGGCAATGAAATGGATTTAATTATAGGTGATAAAGCAGCAAAAGCTTATGAAATAAAAGCATCTCAAACACTTAAAACCAACCTTTTCGAGTCGTTGGATAAATACAAAAAATTAAATCCTGAAGCTGAAACCTGTCTCATTTATGGCGGAACTGAGCAACGGAAACAATATGGGAGTGAAGTGATTGGGTGGAAAAATATGGCTCAAATTGGGTGAAATACTGAGGGGGTATATTTTTATAAGTAATTGAAAATGAATCATTTGTAAAATTAAAAACAAAAAGTTTTAATTAAATTTAACCAAATCCAAATTATGAAAAATCAACTTATTGAGTGCGTTCCAAATTTTAGTGAAGGGCGCGATATGTCCATTATCAAGCAAATTACAGATGAAATAGAAAGTGTTGACGGCGTTCAATTGCTCAATGTTGACCCTGGCAAAGCGACTAATCGAACCGTTGTCACCTTCGTAGGTGCACCCGCAGCTGTTGTTCAAGCTGCTTTTGTAGCGATAAAAAAAGCGGCGGAACTGATTGATATGAGCCAACACAAAGGCGAGCATCCTCGTATGGGAGCTACGGACGTTTGCCCCTTGATTCCAATAGCGCATATTTCGATGGAAGAAACAGCAGAATGGGCAAGGCGATTAGGGGCGATGGTAGGACACCCCCTCAGTATTCCAGTATATTTATACGAAGCGGCAGCTTCAAAACCTGAACGTATGAATTTGGCTCACATACGAGCAGGCGAATACGAAGGCTTAAATGAAAAATTAAAAAAACCAGAGTGGCAACCTGATTTTGGAGCGGCTGTTTTCAATCCTAAAGCGGGCGCAACAGTCATAGGCGCAAGGGATTTTTTAGTGGCGTACAATGTCAATTTGAACACAACGAGCGTTCGGCGAGCCAATTCAGTCGCTTTTGAAGTCAGAGAACAAGGCAGGGTTTTGACCGATGAAAAAGGAAAAACACTTTTGGATGAAAAAGGAGAGCCGAAGCGTCAAGCAGGTTTATGCAAATCGGTGAAAGGGATTGGCTGGTTTATTGAAGAATATGGCATTGCTCAAGTATCCATGAATCTCACCAATATCAACGAAACGCCCTTGCATATTGCTTTTGAAGCCTGTTGCAAAAGTGCTGAAAATAGAGGTATGCGTGTGACGGGTTCTGAACTTGTGGGGCTTGTGCCGAAGCGTGTTTTGATAGAGGCAGGGCAATATTTTTTAAAAAAACAACAACGTTCGGCAGGCATTTCTGAAGAGGAAATTATTAAAATTGCTGTAAAAACCTTTGGTTTAGATGAATTATCGCCATTTGACCCTTCAAAACGCATTATCGAATATTTATTAGATGATGCGACAGCCGCCCCCCTCAGTAAAATGACGCTTCGACAATTTGTCAATGAAACAGCTTCCGAAAGCCCCGCTCCCGGTGGTGGTTCTATTGCCGCATATATTGGTTCATTGGGCGCAGCTTTGGCAACGATGGTCGCTAATTTGAGCAGCCATAAAAAAGGTTGGGATGCTCGGTGGGAAACGTTTTCAGATTGGGCAGAGTGTGGTCAAACCTTGAAAGATGCTCTTTTGAAAAAAGTAGATGAAGACACCGCAGCATTCAATGCCATCATGGACGCCATGCAATTGCCTAAAAGCAATGATGTTGAAA
>JAYTMW010000196.1:0-4479 GCA_043728105.1 Saprospiraceae bacterium
GTAAGTTTGAGTTCAAAATTTAAAACTACGTTGAAATATGTCTTTGAGAAAAAAGGCGTATTGTCGGATGTGAACGACGATAATTCGGTTATTTCTAACATCAATTTCAATGATTTTCAAATAGGAAAATCCAATGGGACGTTTTTTGAAGGCATGATTCCTAAATTAGACAATGCTTTTGATGCAATGAAAAATGGTGTACAATCGGTTGTCATTTGTGGTGTTGAGGGGATTAATGATGATATTGGTACTCAATTGAGTTTGGATTAATTAAAATAAATAATACTTTATAAATGATTGATTTTCAAGAAATTATAAAATTATTACAACAATTAATCGCTACCCAATCTTTTTCAAAAGAAGAAGACAAAACAGCGGATATAATTGAATTATTTTTCAAAAAACACAATATTCCAACCCAACGAAAAGGCAACAACGTGTGGGCAAAAAATGCCTTATATACTGAGGGGTTACCCACAATTCTCTTGAACTCTCATCACGATACCGTCAAGCCCGTGAAGGCATGGACGCATCACCCTTTTTCTCCAAATATTGAGGATGGCAAGCTATATGGTTTAGGTTCAAATGATGCAGGCGGAGCGTTGGTGTCGCTGATAGCAGTATTTTGTAAATTTTATAATAAAAAATTACCCTACAATCTTGTCATAGCTGCCACAGCAGAGGAGGAAATATCGGGTGCAAACGGAATCGCTTCGATTTTGAATGATTTGGGAAAAATTGATGTAGGCATTGTCGGCGAGCCAACGTTGATGCAAATGGCAGTGGCCGAAAAAGGACTGATGGTCATCGACGGCTATGCACACGGGCGGGCGGGACATGCAGCACGTGAAGAAGGCATTAATGCGATATATGTGGCGTTGGAAGATATTGACACAATCAAGCGTTTTGTGTTTGAAAAAGAGTCCGCTTTTTTAGGTAAAGTGAAGTTAAGCGTGACGCAGATAGAGGCTGGAACGCAACATAATGTAGTGCCAGATGTCTGCAAATTTGTGATAGACGTGCGCTCGAATGAATGTTATACGAATGAAGAAATTTATGAAATCCTTCAAAAACAGGTCAAGTCTGAACTGAAACCAAGGTCTTTTCGCTTAAATTCTTCAAAAATTGACCAAAACCACGCTCTAATACTGAGGGGCCTCGAATTGGGATTGACACATTATGGTTCACCCACTTTGAGCGACCAAGCCTTGATGCCTTTCGATACTTTGAAAATCGGGCCAGGTGATTCAGCTCGCTCGCACACGGCGGATGAATTTATTTACGTGAAAGAAATTGAGGAAGGCATTGCGATGTATGAGAAACTATTGGAGAACCTAATTTTTTGAACTGTCGGAATGATACTTCCTTAAATAAAGAAAACCCTCGCTGTTGAGCAAGGGCTTCTAACCCAAACAAATAAACACAAAAACTATCTTTAATCTAAATTAATAGATTTTATTCAATTTAAAAAAATTATCAACTCGATAACTGTAATGCAAATAACGGTATTTTTTTTTAAATGTTGCAACATTCTTTGGATTTTTTTTTCAAAAATAAAATTTTCTAATGAATTCAGCCCATTCTGACGTTTAAACAACGGTTATTTTACCCTGTCACTACATGTAATATAATACTAATTCCATGCCAAATTACATTTAAAAATATGTTTTAATATTTTTATCATGTTTAAACAAAATCAATACGTATAATTAATTGTCCTATCCTTAACAAAGCATTTTTAATTTTGTTGTAGAGAAATATAAAATAAAGTTCTATTGACAAAGGAAAGTTGAGAATATGCTTTTTTCATACCTTTTTTTATCTTTGCAAAGTTTTTAAAAGTCATCTCATATTAATTTATTTTTCTTTATAAAAGCATGAAAATCAATCAGTTATACATTATTATTGTTTTATCAGTATTTATGACATCTTGTTCAAATCCTATGTCAAAGTTTTTGATTAAGGAAGCGGATAAAACAGTGCCTTCAAAAGTCGTGTTTCAAAATAATTCTAAAAAAGCTGAACGCTATGAATGGGATTTTGGTGACGGGAAAAAATCAACCGATTCGCTTCCCAATCACGAATATAAAAGATCAGGAAATTACACCATTACACTCAAAGCCATTAAAGGCGAAAAAGTGAGTGTATCTAAACAGCAACTCATCGTGAACGCACCAATTGAATGCATGGTTGAGATCGAAACGGAGTATGGAACCATGCTCGCTGTTCTCTCAAACAAAACACCTCTTCATCGTGACAATTTTTTGAAACTTTCTGACGAAGGTTACTACGATGATTTAATTTTTCACCGTGTCATAAGCGATTTTATGATTCAAGGGGGCGACCCTAACAGCCGTAATGCCGAACCAGGCATTCCATTAGGCGGCGGTGGTCCTGATTATAAAATCCCTGCTGAGCTCGTGGATACGCTCGTGCATTCGAAGGGCGCATTGGCGGCAGCACGCACCAACAACCCGATGAAAGAATCGAGTGGCTCTCAATTTTACATCGTTCATGGCAAAAAAATGAGTTCTGAACAAGTAGATTATATTGAGTCTCAAAAGGGTTTTCGTTACACACCCGAAGCTCGAAAAGCTTTTATTGAATTGGGTGGAACGCCTTTTTTGGATAGAGAATATACTGTTTTTGGGCACATAATTAAAGGCTTAGAAGTCATTGATAAAATTGCGGCTGTTCAAAAAGATGGTCGTGATCGTCCAACAAAAGATGTAAAAATGAAGATTCGTGTTATCAAGTAAGTGAATATCGAATAGAAAACACGGAATACAGAATGTCGAAGTAGTTGATAATCAATGAATTATGAAATTTCGGCGAATAAATTCGCCGCTAAGTAACGATTAAAATTAAGTGAGATTTTTTTTAAACACATAGTCACATAGGACACATAGAAAAACCTGTTTTTCTATAAAAACTATATCAATTTTAAAGAAAAAGCGACATATCTATGTGTGCTATGTGCCTATGTGTTTTAAAAAAAAATGACCTATTTATTATTCGTTACAACAGGAAGACTAACTTTAAAATTAAAGCTAATGGCAAATAAAAGTATGTTGGGTATTGACGTGGGTGCTTCGGGTATAAAAGGTGCTATCGTTGATTTGACGACTGGAGAATTTATCGGAAAAAGGTTTCGCATCGAAATGCCTCAACCAAGCACGCCTGAAAACGCTGCGGAGGCTA
The DNA here is from genome assembly GCA_043728105.1 of Saprospiraceae bacterium. Classification (GTDB taxonomy): domain Bacteria; phylum Bacteroidota; class Bacteroidia; order Chitinophagales; family Saprospiraceae; genus JAAFJT01. The sequence continues at coordinate 3,202 of JAYTMW010000196.1, forward strand.
TAAATGAGATTGTGAAACACTTTGATTATAAAGGTCGAATTGGTCTTGGATTTCCGTCGGTGGTCAAAAATGGCATCGTTTCAACGGCGGCAAATTTGGATAAAAGCTGGATTGGTTGCAACGTGGACGAGATAGTGGGCAAGGCTACGGGCTGTGAAATTATATCAATCAACGATGCTGATGCTGCGGGTTTAGCCGAGGTTCGCTTTGGAGAAGGCCGAGGTAAAATGGGTACCGTTGTGCTTATTACGATTGGAACGGGCTTGGGTTCAGCTGTTTTTACGGACGGTCATTTGCTTCGTAACACTGAATTTGGACACATTCTTTTGAAAAATGGTTTGATTGCAGAAAAATATGCCGCTGACTCTATCAAGCAAAAAGAAGATTTGTCTTGGAAAAAATGGGGTAAACGTTTTGATGAATATTTGCAATTTTTGGAGCTGTATCTTCAACCCAATTTAATCATTTTAGGTGGTGGCTCAAGTAAATATTTTGAAGAATATAAGAATAGATTTACCATAAAAACACCAATCGTCCCTGCCACTTTGTTGAATACAGCGGGAATTGTGGGTGCTGCGATGTATGCAGCTGAGCAAAAGTAAGAGATTACATAAATTTCCAATAAAAAAGGTTCAAAATACTGAGGGGTGTATTTTGAACCTTTTTTTTGTTACAATTGATTTTGCCTTCCTAATGAAAATCTAAAAATCCATTTGCTGCTGCTGTCCACCACCACCTTGCGGGCGTTTCTTAAAAATGGACGCATCCATTTTTCCAAAAGCCATTTGGAAGGACAATTTAAACGTCCGTACTTCACGGCGACGAAGGCTTTCAGTGGTTGCATCAGTCGTTCTCAAAATACTAATTTGTTGTCTCGTATTAGTAATATCATTCACGGATAAAGTCATGGAAGTCAAGCGATTAAATGCTTTTTTAATCGCAAAATCGCCGAAGGCAAATGCCAATCTTTCCCCTTGCAAACTTGGCGAACTGGACTCATAGTTACCCGTCAATTGCATAGAAAAATCTTTAGGCAATTTGATATTAAAGTTCGCTTTACCTGTCCACGCTACGCCATCATTGCTGAATGTTTTTCCATCTTGAAGGAGGCTTATTGACGTGTAATAGACGTTAAAACTGGTCGTTAAATCCACATTTTTATTGAAACTAAACTTCAAGGTATTGTCAATACCGTAGCGATTTGCGTTGTCGCCGTTGATAAAAGTAATCTCTTGACGACCCAACGAATCATTGATTGCAGGGCGAATAAATTGCGTA